>JAHFCR010000069.1 GCA_023249405.1 Peptococcaceae bacterium
GGTGAAGCTCAGCGGGGACCCGTCCGCCGTGCCCTGGGAGTTGGTGGCGTAGGCCTTAAAATAGTAGGTGGCGCCTGCCGCCAGGCTGTCCAGGGTGGCGGTGAAGCTCCCGGAGTGTTTGTCGGCGCCTGCGGCCAGCGTGTTGGTCAGGCTGGTGGCGCTGGTTCCCCACAGGAAGCCGTAGCCGGTGATGCCGTAGCCATTGTCCGAGGTGATGTCGCCGGTCAGGACGGCGGAGGTGGCTGTGATCGAGGTGGCTGCCCCGGTATTTACGGATGGCTTGTAGGATGCCGTGCTTCCGCCTCCCCCGCCGCCGGGACTGACGGTTTTGGCCTCAGCCATCACGGCATACTGGGTGAAGTGGTCCACGGTCACGGTGATGGTGTTGCCGGAGACTGTCCCGGCGACATCGACCCACTTTGACGATGCCGTATCGTAATAGTAGACTGCCGGGGTCCCGCCGCTGGGAACGGCAGACTGGTCGAAGGTGAAGGTGATGGTGACCGGTTTGGAGAAGCCGTAGCTGTCCGCCCCGTTGACCGTGAACTCGTAGACGCTGCCAAGCAGTGTGAAGCCCGATGGTTTGGCCGGCGGACTGTCCGACTGCTGCACTGTCACCGTAGCTCCGGCCGTCCCCTGGAGAGCGCCGGACGGTATATTCAGCGTGGCGCCCGTGCCCAGGGCCACCTTACCGCCGGCTGCCGGGTCGATGGTGGAGGTGGCGCTGGTGGCGGCGCCGATGGTGTAGGTGGCGGAAGTCTGATCGAGCCAGGCGCCGGTCTCGGAGCTATAGATGGCCGCATACACCGTTCCCGGCGCCGCCAGGCAGAACCCGGTGTCCGGGTCGTACACCTGATCGTCGGGCTGCGGCGGGGGGCCTGTTTCGCTCCAGTAGACGGCCTCATCCACGCAGGCCGGGGTGGGCGTGATGGTGATCTGGGTCTCCGGTGTGATGGCGCCGCCTGACGGGTGGAAGACGAGACTGGCGGGAGTCGCGGAGGTGTCCTCCACCATCACCGTCAGGGTCGGCGACGCCCCGGCGCTGAAGTTGAAGGCCAGGTAAACCGGACTCTCGGCCACGGTCAGTCTGTCCAGGTAGCCGGCGCTGATGGTGTAGACGGCACCGGCCACGGAGTAGTCCGTCCCCGCGGCCAGGGTATAGTCGCCGCTCGTGATGCTGGCCAGGGTGTTCCCGTTCGGGGTCACCGTCACCGGGATGGCCTGGTGTCCAGCCCCGTTCGCGTACAGGTCGAAGAAGGCGCTGGCCGGAGTGATGGCGGAGCTTTGCGCCGGCGTGGTGTCCTCCACCGTCACCGCCAGGGTGGCCGGGTCTCCGCCGCTGAAGTTGAAGGTCAGGTCGGCCGTGCCCACGCCCAGGGTGTCCAGGTAGCCGGCGCTGATGGTGCAGACGCCGTTGGACACGGAGTAGTCGCTGCCGCTGACCAGGATGTAGCTGCCGTTGCTGATCCCGGTCAGGGTGTGCCCGTACGGGATCACCGCCACCGGGATGGCGGCGTGGTAGACGCTGTCGCTGACGTTGAGGTCGAAGGTGGCGCCGGCCGGGCTGATGGCGGCGTTGAGCGGCGTGACCATGCGGACGGTCTCGTCACTGGTGAGGATATACAGGTTGCCGGAGGCGTCCACGGCCACACCGCAGGGTAGATCCAGCCAGGCCGCGCTGGCCGGGCCCCCGTCGCCGGAGTCGCAGGGCGTGCCGAGGGTCCACTGTGCTCCAGTAGTGGAACCATAGGGATAGTAAACCGAATTGGCAACGCCGGCCACGGTGGTGATGGCGCCGCCGGTGTCCACCTGGCGGACCACGTTGTTGTAAGTGTCGGCGATGTACAGGTTGCCGGCGGCGTCCACGGACACGCCGAAGGGAGAGCTCAGCCAGGCCGCGGTGGCCGGGCCGTTGTCGCCGGCGAAACCACAACCTTGATTCCCCACCACGCCTGTGCCGGCCACGTTGTAGGTCTGTCCGGCGGTCATGCTGATCCCGTACTGCATGTGGCTGGTGGCCGCCAGCTCTACGATATCGTTAGCTTCTTTCCCGGGAGCGTAGAGGTTGCCGGCGGCGTCCACCGCCAAACTACTTGTTGTATCTATAAACCCAGTCTCTGAGTTAGGACTAACCCGGTTGATGTGCCCGGCGGTCATGCTGATCCCGAACTGGGTGTGGCTGGTGGCCGCCAGTTCATAACAATCCCTGTAGAGGTTGCCGGCGGCGTCCACCGCCACGCTTTTGGCGCCTCCTCCGTAGGGACCGCAGTCCATGACGGTGTTGATGCCACCGGCGGTCATGCTGATCCCGAACTGGGTGTGGGTGGTGGCCGCCACCTCGCGGATCACGCTGTTGCCGTTGTCGGCGATGAACAGGTTGCCGGCGGCGTCCACCGCCACGCTGGTGGGTTGGTTCAGCTCGGCCGCGGTGGCCGGCCCGCCGTCGCCGCCGTAGCCCTGGCCGCTGCTGCCCCGGCCCTGGCCGGCCACGGTGTAGATGTCACCGGCGGTCATGCTGATCCCGAACTGGGTGTGGGTGGTGGCCGCCACCTCGCGGACCTTGTTGTTGCCCGTATCGGCGATGAAGATGTCGCCGGCGGCGTCCACCGCCATCCCTTGGGGGGACCCGAGCGCCGCCTGCACGGCCGGGCCGTTGTCGCCGGTCCAGCCTTCCGTACCGTTGCCGGCCACGGTGCTGATAATGCCGCCGGTCTGCTGGACGGGGGGACCGCCGCTCCCGGTCACCGTGACCGAGATCTGCTGGCTGCCGGAGCTATACTGTCTCAGGCTGCCCATAACCGTGACGGTGGCCGTCCCCGGCCCGACCCCCTGGATCGTCACCTGCATGTTTTTATTGGTGGAAACGGTGGCGACTTTGGTGTTGTCGGAGGAAGCCGTTATGGTCGGGTAGTAGGGATACAGGGTCGAGCCCTCGCAGGTGCAGTCGTAGCCGTCGGGGGCACACCCCGGGCCGCATGTCTGCGGGCACATAGCCGACCCGCAGCCGACCGTCTCCATCTGCTTCTCCGGATCGACGGCCGCCGTGACGGTGCAAGACTGGCCTGCCGTCAGCGTCACCGCGGATTCGCTCACGCCGACCTGCACAGTGCCGCGGATAGGATATGCCAGCGCCGCTTTGACGCCGACGCCCGCCAACAGCAGGGCCATCGCCACCAGGACGAATATTTTTAACCTTTTTGTCGTCATACACAGCACTCCGTTCTGTTATTCTTTGTCACATTAATCGATCCCCCTCATCAGTGCTCCATGAACTCCCGTGGACTTGGCGCGGCACTCCGGTTTCCTGCCGCGCTGCAGACCGTTCTTTTGAAACGAAGCCCGCCCTGTTCATCCATAGTCAATCTGCATGGCTTGCCGCCCACCTCCCCTCAGATATGGACGGCCCTATTTGCCGGCGCCGCTCATCCCGCTCATTCCGCAGCCGGGACCCGTCATCTGGCCGGAGGCGGGGGCGGAAGTCATGGCAGGCATCTTGGGGCTGAGCGGGTTGTTGATGCCGGCGACCGCCAGGCCCTTGCCGACCATCAGGACGCCCAGGATGATGATCACCATGGCGCTGCACTGCACGACCGCCCTGGAAAACCTTTTGGTCATCAACGACCCGAAGCAGCCCAGCGCCAGCAGGCAGGGCACGGTACCCACGGCAAAGACCAGCATGGACAGCGCCCCCCAGAGGACGCTGCCTGTCGTCAAGGCGTACATCTCGGCCATCTGCAGGGGGCCGCAGGGCATGACGCCCATCAGCAGGCCCAGGATAAAGGGGCCCTTGTCACCCTTTCTGATGCTCTTGACCACGCCCTTAGGCACACCGGGCTGCAAAAAGCGCAGCCACGGAAAAACGCCCAGGATGTTGAGCGCCATCAGGATCATGAACAGGCCGCCGATGATCGGGATCAGCCCCTTGACGAAACCGGACAGGCTCAATACCTGGCCGACACCGCCGATAATAGCGCCAACCACCGTGTAAGAGACCACCCGGCCCAAATTATACAAAGCAGGAGGCAAAACGATTTCCCGTCTGCTTTTCTTATAATCCCGGTCGCCGTTTTTCACGCACTGGGTCAGCATTAATCCTCCGCACATCCCGATACAGTGGATAGAGGTGAGCAGACCGAAGATAAAAACCACAGCTATGCCGGCGCCGCTTGCCAAAGTGGGAAGATGGAGTTTGATGCCGGTAGTGCCTTTGATTAGATACGCTGCAATTATGGCGATGATCACCACCATTACCGCATTGAACACCTTTGTTAGCCGGTTTTCCCGCTCATCTTTCATAAACACCTTGCTCCTCTCATCTGTACTTAATTGGTTGTTTAACATTGTTTTTGCGAAATCGCATCCGTAACGTTATTTCAGATCAGAAGTCGATCAGCTTGCAAATCTGCGCATTCGCCAGTTGCAGTTGCTCTTCCGGGAACTGTTCCATCAAGGATAAGATTCGGTACAGCGCCCTCCACCAGGCTGATTCTCAACCTCCGCAGCATTTGTCCTCCTCTCTTCAGTCCTTTTTTAACCGATAATAAGATTATTTTGCAGGGCTCGTTTTCTTATCAACTTTTTTATCAAGCAGGATCCCATCCCCCGGGGGTTAGGCGGACAAAAATCCGTCCGGTCCTGTCTGTCTTGGGATAAACCGTCCCATCATCAGTTAAACGGCTGGCCAAACGGCCCCCTCTTTCCGATCAAAACTCATGTTGTGGATGACCCGCCGAAAGGGCTCGCTGAAGCATGGACATGTACTTAGCCTGGCGCTACCTCCTTATAGCAATGCTGAGGTGAGGTTTTCTAGCCTGTGGCGACAATAAAAGAAGCAGCCACATGCGGAAATAAGCGCACAGATAGCTGCTCTGCCACCTAGCATTCTCCTTTCCGCACGGGAGGCGCAGCCGTTTCCCGCCGCACCCTATCGGTCCCAGAGCCATAGCTGTCAGCCACAGGCAGAAGGACTCGGAGAAGTTACAATATGCTTCTTTAACTAGGAATTTTCGACCTGTTTTGGATATCTCCTGCATCCAAAACATAAATATTCTAAAATGAATGAATTTAACCAGTCATAAGCAATGATTACTTTATTTTTATTATCTGTTATGTATGATATAGATTGATCCTAACGCCTCCATTTATATCCATCAAAATGCTTTCTGAGCATCTGCTATCATCCACTGATCCCCAGTTGCCTCTCTAAAACCTTAAAACATGCATGGCCCAAGGCTTAAGCCTTGGGCCATGCATGTTTTCCCTCCAAACTAGTTTCAATAGAACAGTGTTGGATTGAAAAATTCAGATCTCCACAACATTATTTTTTTGGTAAAAGACCCATCAGGGCGGATATCATGCTGGCGGCTTCCGCTCTCGTAGCCGAGTTAGCAGGCAAAAAGTCCCCGCTTGCATAACCGCCGACGATGCCGACTTGCTGCATCATGCCGACGGCATCTTTGGCGTAGGCGCCGATCGACTGTTCATCGTTAAAGATGATGGCAGAGTTCTTTGCGGGCAGGGTCGTCCTGGCTACACCCTGAACATAACCGGCCAGCATGGTCGCCATATCCTGCCGGGTGATCTGGGCATCGGGATGGAATTGGCCATCCTCGCCTTTGGCGATGCCAGCCTCGCCCGCCCAGGCTACATAAGGGGCATACCAGGTATCGGCCGCAACGTCGCCGAAGGCCGGCCCTGCTGCCGTTTTCACGTCGGCCCCGGCCATTCCCGCCAGGATCGTCACAAATTCCGCCCGGGTGATCGGATCATCGGGGGCAAAAGTAGTCGCTGTCTTGCCCTTGATGATGCCTTTTCCTACCAGATCGCCGATAGAAGCGGCAGCCCAGTAATCAGCCGGAACATCCGTAAAGCTGCGGTCTTCGGCTTTCTGATAGCCTACTGCGTAACGCGACAGATGATCAGTGGTGAATACCACTGCCTTGGCCGCCGCATCATAACAGGCTCCGCTCATTTCAGCCAGCGTGCCGTCGGCGGCAATACGGTAGGCGACGATCTGCCCCGCCGATTCTCCGGCGGCTAAATTATAAGGTATGGAAATTTGCAGCTTCCCGGCGCCGAGATCGGTGACAGCCTTGCCGCCGGAAGTGATGTTGATATCAAAAACAGGACGGCTGCCGATCTTCTGCTGCAAATCGGCGGCAAGGGCAGTGCTATCGACTTTGGTTGCGGATACTTTCAGGTCCTTTGCCGTACCGATAGTTTGCAAGGCGCCGGCATCCAGAACCAGCCCCACGACACCGGTAATTTTCACTTCTGCGGCGTTTTTCAAGGAAGCTGCCGTTATGGTGGCATTGCCCTTTGTATCATAGGAAGCGGTCGCAATTTCTGTTTTGGCAACATCGGGGCTGACGCTGGGAACCCCGCCGCCGGAACTTCCGCCTCCGGGAGTCTCGTTATTGGCTGTTACCGTGACTGTGATTTGCTCTGCGTCTGGCGTCCATTCCCTCAATTTACCCGTAACCGTTATGGTAGCCGTCCCTGCCGCGACGCCCGTGACCGTTACTTGCCTATTGCTGTAACTGGCAGTAGCGGCGCCGGGGTTGGAAGAAGAAACTGTGATATCTGTTGCATACGTTTGGAATGTCGTGCCGTTACAAGTGCAGTTGATGCCATCGCTCGCCAGACAACCTTTCTCACCACAAGAATCGGGACATTCCGCCATCTCACAGCCGGGTAACTGGCTATCTTGCCAGGGATCGGCATCTACTGCAACAGTGGCGGTATTACCTGCTTGCAACGAAACAATAGGTTTATCCAAGGTGACCTGCACATTGCCGCGATGGATATTGGAGCCAACGCCCGGATCGTAGACTGCCAGCGCCGTGGAACCAGGACCGTGATCGTAGACTACCAGCGCCAATGTGACGAAAATGACCAATAACAGCATCACGACCGCAACCAAACCGTGAACTTTTGAACTTCTTTGCGCCATTGATAACACTCCATTCTTTTATTTTTTATCTATGTTAAAGCAGGATAGCTATCTTTTTCATATCAATTTACCGCTGATATATGAGGGGGCCAGCGCCGCAGGCAGATATTTATAGACGTAGGCATCTTTGTCGGCCAGTTTTACCGCGGCCAAATAACCGCCGTCGTTCATAAAATAAGCATTTTGCAAGAGCGGCATCAATGCGGCAATTTTATCCCGATCGGTAATGGACAGATTGATACCAAAATCCTCCTCGATCAGATAGCTGTCGGGAGAGTTGGTACGGTAAGCCATAAAATAGCTGGACAGCGGCGCCTTGCGCCTGTTGATACCGCCATAGGGATCATATTTTTGCAAAGTGATGCTCTCGATCTTGCCGTCAAAGTCCAGTAAATTCCGCAAACCGTTCTGATCTAAAAATGCAAGCGTATGGGTAAAAGAATCCGTCAAATAAACCAGAGTATTTTCCAGATTGTAAGCAAAACTGGTGCTGTCGTTTTCTCCATCCTGAGAAAACATGATCACGCCGATCGGGGCTTCTGGGGGGAAATAACGCTGTCGCCAGGTTTGTCCGGCCACATCAGCCGCGATGGCGGCCAACAGTTCCTGGCGTTTCCCGCCGGACAGCGTTACGGAATAGGGCTTATTATACCAACCGTCGCTCAAAAAAATCTGCCCGTTACGGTAAGCGGAGGCCGCTCCGCCCTGTAATGAGGAAGCACCAGGCTGTCCGTTGCCGTCCAGCCCCATAATGGTTGCGGCTGTCGCACTGCGCACCTGCTCCGTATCGTCCAGTTTCAGCATATCCGTAAGCTGGCCCAGGGTGGCCCGGTCATAATAACGCACTATACGGCCACCATTTGTTAATTGATAGGCGATCTGGATATCGTAAGGCAAGGCTGTATTTGCAAAATTATTGGCATCCGCTGCCAGAGGCTGCCGCCCGGCATTGCTGACTTTTTTGTGCAAAGCCACAACTGTCTGGATGTCCCGCGGTTTATCATAGGTGTAAAGGCTCATCACATAGTAGCCTTTGCCGTTACTGCTGCCGGCAATATCACCGCCGAGATAATCAGGTGAGCCGGCATAAGAAAAGGTAACGGAGCGTACCTCAGTTGCAGCGGGGATCCGCCGGCTGTAGCCCAGACCGCCTGTGACCATAACCACGATGACAGCAGCCGTGACCAGCAGTTGGCCAGACAGGCAGAGAATAGCAGTCCGCCAGCCTGTCCGGTCAGGAAACAAAGTGAATCGCAGCAGCAGATAGCACCCGATCGAAACAACAAACACTGCCGAATACGCCAGATTCAGGCTATAAACCGCCGCAAAGCGCAAGGTTAAACCGGACAGACTGAAACAGCAGAGAAAGATAACCAGCATCTGTAAAACAGGATTCAGGCCGCTGATGTCGGCCTGTTCTGCCTTACGCCGTTTAAAAACCAGCATTGCGCCAAAAAACAGCGCCACCGCAACCGCCCCCCAGATCACCAGCAGCCGCCAGGAAACAGCGGGCGGCAGCGCCTCTGCCAGGCTGCGGTAAAACATCGAATTGGCCCTGGATGGTTGATAGAAGAACAGCAGAGGATTGGCCGGAGCAAATAAACTCACCAGGCCGGGGTAAATCTCCTTCGTCCCGGAATAGCTGACAGCACCGAAAGCATTACCCCACAAGAGCTGTTTCATGAAAATATTGATGCTGTAACATAACAAAGTGGGCGCCAGCAACAGTGTCAGAGAAAAAACAGCGGCTTCAAACACCGTACCCGCCAGGCAACAGCCGATAGCACATAAAGTAAAGGCTACGAGACTCAGCAGGAAAAGGCCGGCGCTGATATAAAAGAAACTGGCAAAGAGGCCGGGGAAAAAGCCCAACGCCACTACATTTAAACACAGAGAAATGACCATCGGGATGAGCAATCCGACCGCCAGCATAAAAACACCGACGCCGTAACGGACCAGGAATAGCCTGAACCTCGTCATTCCCAGAGAGAAGAAGGCGGTTGCCTGTTTCTTGCCCAGCATGAAGCGGTACAACGCCAACCCTAACCCCCCGCCGCAAAAAACGGCGGCCGCATTGACGGCAGGCACAAAATCCGCCGCAAAAAAACGGAATTTCATCTGCTGATGGGTATACTCCACATTAAAAATGGAGCTGCCGGGAAGCCCTGCGGTAGAAACCGGGATCAGGGCGCAAAACACCAGTAAAAAAAGGATCAGGATGCCATAGTTCTGGATCAGAACCTGCGTTGCGTCATGAAAGACGAGGCGGGATTTAAAAGAGTGCTTCCAGATCATAGTCTTCCGGCTCCTTCTCATGGAGAAAGAATTCCTCCAGCGTGACAGGAAGCGCCTGGATGTTTTTCGCGCCCAGCGCCGTAATACGGGCCAACGTCTCTGCGCCCTCACCTTCCGCGATACAAGTATAAAATCCATCCTCTTGCTGCAATTGCCTCAACCCCGCCGTCTGTAAATCCTCAACCCTCACATCGAAATCGCAGTAAAAACGGTACTTGATCCGGGAAGCCTTCATTTCCTTTACCGTAGAATGGAAAAATAAACGATGATCCTTGATCATGCCGATGCTATCGACGATGCCCTCCATCTCTCTCAGGTTGTGAGAGGAGATAATCACGATCGCCTTTTTTTCTTGCACATAGAGTCCCAGGAGCTTTTTCATGAGGTTCCGCCTGGCCAGGTCAAGACCGTCAAAAGCCTCATCCAGCAAGATATACTGGGGACGGGTGGACAAGGCCAGCAGGAGGCCGGCCTGCTGCTGCATGCCCTTGGAAAAGCTGCCGATCTTTGCCGCCGGGTCCAGGTCTAATATAGTCAGCAGCCTTGTAAAGGTGCGGTTGCTCCAATTGGGATAATAACCCTCGTAAAACCAGCGCATCGTCTGCAAAGTCGCCTGAGGCAAAAAATACAGCTCCTCCGTCACGATGAAGAGATGCTGTTTTACCCCTTCATTCTCATACACCGGCTGGCCGCCGATGATGACACGCCCCTCTTCCGGCCGGTAGATCCCGGCGATGGTCTTCAGTAATGTGGTCTTGCCCGCGCCGTTAAAACCGATCAGCCCAAAGATGGAACCGGAGGCAATACTGCAGGTAATATCCTCGATAGCCGCTATTTTGCCATATTTCTTGGTGACATGTTCGATGGAGATCATACGACACGCCTCTTCGCTTTCCATATCATCCCAGATCGAGGTTAAGCAATCTTTTGTTTGCGTTTTATTCTTGCCACCAGAAGAACAATCAGCAACAAAATCACGGCCGCGACGGCTATGATAACACCGATCCAGATCATGCCGCCTGCGGAATTAAGACTGCCCTCCATCAGAATATACTGTGAACAATGCTTTAAGGATAGGTTGACATAGCCGTTTGACACGGGAAGATTCGCTGTCTGCAACTGGGCCTGACCGCTTTTTTGATCATAATAATAGAGGTTCAGCTTCGTACCGTTGGCAAAGATGTTATTGACGCTGAGGCACACGGTCGCCGGACCGGGCAGGGAGCCCTCATGGGAAAAAGCAAGATATAGGGCGTCGTTGCCCCTGGTCAACTTTTGCAATTCCGGGGCGCCCTCTTTGGATGCCCTGATCGTCAGATCGATATCCGCCGGAGCCGTCACGTCCTTGCCGGCAAAGGTCCAGGAATACAGCACGTTGCCTACCGCGTCCTTCTTCTCAAAGGTAGCGCTTTCCTGCTGTCCCATGATGGTTGCCAGCTGCGCCTTTCCCATCGGCTGATCTTCCTGCAGCGGAACGAACAAAACGAGACCATGATCACTCCTGACGGTATGGATACCGTCAGCCTGGTCTTGTTGCGCCGGCTTGTCAACAGCAGGCTCCTTCAGCGCAGGAATATTGTCCCCCTGTACCTGCACATTGTCGGGCCCTGTCTCTACCGGTTCTACCACCGGATTGCCGACCGGCGAAGCGGTGGAAGCCTTTTGCCCCGCCACCGGTCCGGCGGTTACTGCGGGTGCATTTGTGCCCGTTTTGGCCGTTACCGTGACTTTTACCGTTTGCGACCCCGCCCGGTATTGCCTCAGCATACCGGTAACGGTGATCACAGCCTGGCCGGGAGCGATGCCCCTGATGCTGATGACGCCGCTATTGTAGCTGACGGCAGCGATACTGGCGTCGCTGGTGGCTGTTTGCACATCTGCATAATAAGTTTTGTGCTGCAGACCGTTGCAGGTACACTCCCCGTCCTTATCGAGACAGTTTTTCTCGCCACAGGTCTGCGGGCATTCCGCCATGCCGCAACCAGGCAGTTGGACGGCTGAAGCAGGCGTTACTCTGACATTAACCGTCATGCTCCCGCCTTCTTCCACCGTCGCCGCCGACTGCCCCACTTCTACCGCAACGGGGCCCCGGTCGAAATAAGCCGTTGCAACAGCGGGGAAAAGGCCCGCCAGCAGTGACGATACGATCATCAGCAGCGCAAATTGCCAGGTTTTCTGTTTCATCTATTATCTCAACCTCCCTTATTGCACGGGTCCGCTTTTTTCTAATGAGACGAAACGCATTAAAACGTCAGCGACCTCCGACCGGCTGACATACTGTGACGGCCGGAAACAATGATCGTCATAGCCACTCATCAGTCCGCAGTTATTGGCATCTTGCACGCCGCTCTTCGCCCAGGCGGCAATATCCTGTTGATCCGCAAAAGCGACTGCCGCAACAGCAGTAGCAGAACAAAGGCCGCGTTTCCGGGCAAAATTGCTGAGGATCACCGCCAGCTCCTGCCGGCTGACAGCCTGATCAGGAGCAAAGCGGCCATTGCCGACACCTTCGGTAATCCCCAGACCTGTCGCCCAGGCCACATAAGGTGCGTAATAGGCAGCAGCAGGCACATCCGCAAAAGCTGCCGCGGCAGGGTAATGACCGGCTCCCGCCAAACGGCCCAGCACTGTTGCCAGCATGCCCCTGGTCATAGCGCTGTCGACGCCGAAGGCATGATCAGATTCTCCCCGAAAAAGGTCCTGCGCCAGCACGAAATGGATAGCATCTTTGGCCCAGCATCCCTGCACATCGGCAAAGTTCTCGGGCAGATTCAGGAAAAGGTCTATCCGGATGCAGTCACCGGCTGTTTCCACCTGGTAACCTCCGTAGAGATTATCGACATTACCCAGGCAAGCGTTGAAGGGGCCCTTATCATTCTTGATCACGCCTACCTCGCAGGGAATGCCTGCCGCCATCAACGCCTGGTTCAATTTGTTGTATGCCTGATGGCCCGGGCAGATGTTCTCGTCATCATGGATCGGCAGGATGGGATAACCGTTTTTGGAAAAAGCGATCATCGGTACGGCATCGGGGACATCCACCGCTTCCTGCGTGGTGATGGTATAATTGCGGTAATCACCACTGCGGTTATTCAGATAGCCCAGATCGTCTATGGTAGTGTATTGCAACCCGTCCCGGCCGTAAAAAACCGCATGGCCATTGACCGAAGACAAGCCCACCCGATCTTCCAACAACCACCACAGGTCAATCCCTTCATAATAGTCCAGCCAGGCTCCCAGCCCCATGCTTTTCATACTGGAGCGGTTGCCGATCAGGCCATAGTAATTGCCTATGACATGCTCCGGATGATCCAGAGCCAGCTGTTCCAACTGAGCGGTGGTAAAACTTTCGGTCTTCAATGGCGCGGCGCCTTTTCCCGCAGCACTGTCGTATACATTGACGGTCAGGGTTTTACCGAGACTGTCGTAGGGGGCCCGGTTGTGCAGATCATAACGGGGATCGTCCGCATCCGCCGTCTTGCCGATCAGAATCTTGCTGACATCGTCAATGCAAAGAGCGGCTTCGCCCTGCCGGGGAATGACCACTCGCAACGGCCCCCCGGTATTGTTGCAGCTGCCGCAATAGCCGGTGGAGGCGGCATCTTTCACCAGGGGTTTATCGTCATACAAGCCAAAAGCCAGCAAGGCAGGACTGCCCGTTGCAGACTTGTTGCCATCCTGTAGTTCTTTCCAGGCCAAAGTTGCTTCAGGCTTTGTTCCACCCGCGCTATAGAATTGCAGATAAATGTTTTCTGTGCTGTTTGGAGGCACGCCGCACAGCGAGAGAAATTTAACCAGATCCAATCCGGCAAGATGGAGATCTCCCGTGGTTTTATACACCTCTCCGGATACCGTATACATACCGGAGGCTGTCAGGGCCAAAGCATGCATGGCCTGGTTTTCCATGGACATCGAGGCCAGTTCCTCAATATCCCGCACGGCATAGACCTGCTGTTCACCCACTATCTCCCCGGTTACCGTAAAGGCATGATACAGATTGGCCCCGCTGGCATAGGCGCTCGTGGCATCGCCGATGTAAGTCATATGCATGGCCTTGCGGAATTGGCCGTCGGCCGGTGTTTCCACGCGGTCCACCGGCGTAATTTTCGGCCCCACCATTTTTTCGTCATCCGCCAGGGCGGCGCCGGAAAAAAACGGCATCATCAACGAGAGACACACAACTTGCAACACTAAAATTATTTTCAGGCCGATACGTTTGGTTGGCATCTTTATTGCTCCAATCTTTATTTCTGCTCTCTTTTACGCCAGAAAAACATTTTGCATAAGAAAAATATAAAAATAAGGATTAAAAAAACAACTGCCGCTAAGACCCATTCTTTATTGTTATTTGCCAGCACCTGCACGGTGACCACCTGACTCACATCCGCGAAGTGAACCAGGCTGGCGGTGACAGTGACCGTGGATACCCCGGGCTTGATCCCCATGACCAATACTTTTCCGTTTTGCACATTGACGTCCAGAGCGCCTGCATCAGCGGCAGCCGCCTTGACAGCCGGCAAGGTCTTCTTCAGGCCGTTGCAGCTGCAGCTGCCCCATGAATCAGCGCTTCCGCACAAACAGGGATCAATGCCGCACATATCCGGCATGCCGCAATCGATGCCTGTTTCAATAGAGGCGGGCTTGATGGCAAACCCAATCTCCGTTTTTTGCCCCTGATCTATTGTTATATTCTTATTCTCAAGATGAAGACTCAGTTGCACAGGTGGAGCACTGTCCTGCGCGTAAGCAAAAGAGGGTACCGTCAAAAGAAACAGGAAGATCAAAAGAAAACATGTTCGTTTTTCTATTAATTTGTTCAAGGTATCAATAGCCCTTTTTGAAGGAGTGCTCCATGGGGACACTCCCTAAGCGGGCGTCCCCATGGATTCCATCCTTCTTGCTGTTATTTGCCTGCTATGCCAAGCAGTTTGTAAATCATCGCCGCTGCCTGCGCCCTGGTTGAATTTTCCATGGGGGCAAGTGTATCGGCGGTCATGCCGCTGACAATGCCTGCCTTGGCAGCTTCTTCCATCCCGGACACCGCCCAACTGCTGACAGCCGGCTTATCGCTGAAAGCATTCAGTTCAGTCCCGTCCACGGTGACTGTTTTGGTCCCCAGAGCCTTGGCCACCATCACGGCCATCTGCTCCCTGGTGCTCCGGGCGCCCGGAGCAAACAGGCCGCCGCCCGTGCCGGAGACCAGACCCGCAGCGGCTGCAGCGTTAACGGCGCCATAGTACCAGGAACCTGTCTTAACGTCCGTGAAGTTACCGGTTGTTCCAGCAGTGTTCAAACCGAGGGCCTTCGCCAGCATCGTGGCGAATTCCGCCCTGGTGATTGATGTATCCGGCTTGAAGGTGCCGTCCGGATAGCCACCGACGACGCCCTTGCCGCTCAGGCTGCTGATGGCGTCATACCCCCAGAAGGAGGATGAGACGTCGGAGAATGCAAGCGTTGTATTTGGTGCTGTATTTGGTGCTGCTGATGTAGTGGTGAAACTCATCGGAGTCCCATCCGCTGTGCCCTGCGAGTTCGTTGCATAGGCCTCGAAGTAGTAGGTTGTGCCCGCAGTCAGGCTGCTCAGGGCAGCTGTAAAAGCGCCGGATTGGTTATTCGTCCCCACATCCAGCTTGTTGGTAAGGTTGCCGGAGCTGGTCCCCCAGAGGAAGCCATAGCCGGTCACCTCATACCCGTTGTTGGATGTGATACTACCGTTCAGGACGGCGGAGCCGTCTGTTATCGATGTGGCTGCTCCTGTCTTCACGGCCGGTGTGTAAGATACTGTTCCGCCTCCACCGCCTCCGCCAGAGTTCAATTCGGTTTCGGTGTAGGCCACAAAGGTGGTGAAGTGCTCTGTCCAGATCACCAGGTTGTTGCTGCTGTCAGTGTAACAGCCATCGTTTGAAGCTGGAGTCAGATTGCTGATATCCGTGCTGGCTTCGGTTGCCGTAGCAGGCTCCTCGCCTGACGGGAACCGGGGAATGGCCTTAAAGGAACCGTTAGATATATAACCGGCTAGCTTTTCTCCCTGCCCGGCCAGGATCAGCTCTACCGGTTGGCTGAGTGCCAGGGATGCGCTGCCTCCCCCGATCTCAATCGCCTCGCTGACAGAGGTGTTATAACCGCTTACAGATACAGTGGCGCTAGTAACCTGGGGCAGATTGATGGCGGTTCCGTCCCAGGATGATGATGAACCGGTTACCGTCGTTCCGTTAGGGATATTCACCTGGACGGTATTACCCTGCGAGGTGGTGATGTTTGCGGTCACCTGCGGCAGGATGACAGTGGCGTTCCCCCCGGAGACCGTCGGGGTCGTCGTCAGGGTGGCATTGTTCACTGTTGACGGAACAGTAACCTGAACGGGCGCAGTAGAGCTTACCGGGACAGTGGGTGAGTCTGTGCTCAGTGTAGTGGGTGTGGTTTGGGCGGCGTTGACCGTCACAGCGCATATAGCGGTGAAGCCGCCGTCCGTTGTTCTAACCGTAATGTTGGCTGAACCGGAAGCGATTGCCTTCACCAGGCCCGTCTGATCGACAGTGGCCACAGAGTCATTGTCTGATGACCAAGTCACGCTCTTGTTGATGGCGTTGGACGGCAGGATGGTATCCGTCAGCTGGTCACAGCCTCCTGCAGTGATGGCATCGGTTTGCTTGTCGAGAGCAACACCGGTGACTGATACCGACGTCGGTATATTAATCTTGTCGGTCAGCTCCTGCGTTTCGTTGTCGACGGCCGACTGTGGATAGTATACGCAGGTGTCGACGGCGTTCGCTATAGCAACATCGTCCTTGAGCGCCGGATAAGGGGTCGCCTCGGCAATCGCCGCTTCTAATGCGGTTTTATCGGCGCCGGTCGGCCGGTCATTGGGATAGGCCCAGACCAACAGATCCAGCACGTCGCCGTCGCCGGGGGTGTTTTCCGTAACCGTTACTTCATCTCCATTGGCCACAGTGGTGTAGTTTGGAGCGATAGCAGGGTACATAGTGCTGGTGAAAAATCCCTTCACTAACGTCGCATATGTCGCCGGCCCATTTGCTGCCGGCGCATCCATACCCAGATAGTCGTGATAGTGGCACTCGACGCTTGCCCCGTTTGCATCCGGCGCCACCGTCACGCCGTTCTTGAGCAGCAGCACATGCACCATGCAGCGTAGCGAGTTGGACGGCGTAACAGTCTGTATGGTCACGCTGGCCGGGGCGCCGGTCGCCGTATTGCCCACGGTCTGGCTCAGGGTCTTCAATTGCACGCCGTTGGGGATATAGCAAGCTAGATTCGTCCAGTTGACCGGCGTTGCGCCATCGGCGGCCACGATATTGTGGATCCCGTTGCTGCTTGCATTGACCGTCAGGTGGCCGGCATACATTGCAAAACCGATATGGATCTCGAACACCAGCGATTTGCCGTCGCTCCCTGCCACTACGGTAGCGTATGGCATGTAGCCTTTCGAGCTGGGAGTGCTGAGATCGGTGGCATTGGTTGCGGTGATCCGACCGGAGCCGTTCAATTCGATGTCGAGATCGTCGTTGATCACGTTGTCGTTGTTCGCATTCAGGATTTCGATCGGCTGGTCGAATTGTACGACCAGGGTCTCATATTGATCGTCAGTCCCAGTAGTACTACCGGTTGGATAAAAAACAGTACCGCCATGATTGGGCGATATCGTATAGCCGGTTATCTGCGGCCTCATCACCATATCCTGGGCTACCTGATCGTCGGCGTAACCGGCAGCCGAGACGTTAACCGCATAGCTGCCCGCTGCCGTAAAAGCGCTTGCCGGTATGGTCAGCGTACTCGCATTCAGCGTATAGCCCGTTACCGGGGTCCCGTTCACTTTTACGCCGGTAACAGCGCCCCGCCATTCCAGGTCGTCTGTGAAGGTCAGATCCACAGGCTGGCCAATCGCATTGTCCGTGGCGTCCGCCGTCAGCGCGGGCGGCGTCTTGGGAGTATCACCGGTATATTCGGGATCGATGATGTCGATGCCGAAAGTATCGTAAGCGACGTCCCAGGTGGTGGTGTCGCTCGCTATCCGAGTGGGATCCGTCGCATTCAAGGCGATCCCGAACAGGAAACGGAAAGCCATCTCATCGGTGATCAGGGGACTGTACTGGCCATCCGGCG
>JAHFCR010000123.1 GCA_023249405.1 Peptococcaceae bacterium
CGCTGGCGGTGCCCCAGTAAAAGGAGAGGATCAGTCCCGCCAGGCCGGAGATCAGGCTGATCACAATGGTCACGGCATGGTATGAGCGCATGTTGGTGCCGACATTGCGGGCGGCGGCAGCCGGCAGGATGATCAGCGAGTTGATGATCAGGATGCCCACCCACTGGATGCTGAGGGTGACGATCAGAGCCAGCATGATCGAGAAGATCATCTGGATCAGTGCAATATTGACCCCCCTGCTGCTGGCCACAGAGGCATTGAAGCTGACCAGGAAAAACTTGTTGAACAGTGTGAACCACAAGACCAGAACTACAATCAGAACAACGGCCAGCATCAGGATCTCGTTGGGGGTGATGCTCAGCAGGTCACCGATCAGATACATGGAGTACTTGTTGAAACCGCCGCCGCGGGATAGGATGATCACTCCTATCGCCACCGTAACCGCAAAAAAGACACCGATCACGGTGTCGAGAGAGGTCTCGGTCTTCAGATAGGCCCAGGTGATCAGCCCGCCTAACAGCGCCGCAAAGATCAGCATCGCCCACAGCGGATTGCCCATCCCCAGGATGACTCCCAGTGCTATGCCTGTCAAAGCGGCATGTCCCATGGCATCGGAAAAGAAGGCCATGCGGTTGTTGACCACCATCGTCCCGGTGAGCCCGAAGACCGGGGTAATCAGCAGCACGGCCAACAGGGCGTTCTTCATGAAGATAAAGTGCGCCCACTGAAAAGGAAGCAAACGCCCGATCAACCCGTACCAGACTTCCACTGTCTCAGGCCTCCTGATGGTAATTAGCTATGGCTGTCTCGTGCCAGCTCTCAATGCTCATCAAGAGCGGGCCAAAGGCTTGAACGAACAGCTTATCCTGCAATACCTCACTGGGCGATCCGGATAGCAGCACGGTCTTGTTCAACAGCACGAACCGGTTGGCGAACCTGGAGGCCAGGGACAGATCGTGGGAGACAAAGACGATGGAGAGGTCATACTGCAGCCGCAATGAGGAGACCATCTCGTAAAAAAGCTCCATCCCGCTGGCATCCACCCCCGCTACCGGCTCGTCCAACAGTAAAAGATCCGGATTCGGGTCAAGAGCGCAGGCCAGCAGCACTCGCTGCAGCTCCCCACCCGACAGATTGCCAATCTTGCGGTCGATCAGATGAGCGGCCTGCACCTGTGACAGGCCGGCCAGGACCCGGTCGCGCACCTGGCGCGACCGCAGCAGCCAGATCGGCAACCCGCTAATACAGGCAGTATAGAAATCGAGCACGCTGGTGGGCGATCCCTTGTCAAAATCCACCTTCTGGGGCACATAGCCGATCAGCGGCCGTCCCGTGCGCAGTCCCTTAGCATCGAGAAAAGTCAGCGTGCCCGTGTGCGGGATCTCCCCCAGCATCGCTCTCAGCAGCGTGGTCTTACCCGCCCCATTGGGCCCGATCAGCACAGTCAGCTCACCGCAGTGGATATGCAGATTCACATCATGCAGGAGCACGCTCCCCCCTGCTGTCACTCCAAAGTTTTCCAGCTTGGTGCAGCAGAGATTGCACTTGGCGCCCGCCAGATCAGTGCTCACGATTGACCCCCCAGAGCTTTTTTTAGAACTATCAGGTTCTGATCCATCGTTTTAATGTAGGCATCGAGTTCATCGGGGCCGGTGACGGCCGGATCCAGGTAGGAGATAGTGGCACCTGTTTCCCGGGCAATGGTGTCCGCGGCTTTGGCCGGATACTGGGGCTCGGCAAAGACCGTCTTGATCCCTGCCTGACGCACCACCGCAATGGTCTTGGCGAGTTCTCCGGCACTGGGCTCGGAGCCTGGTTCATGCTCGACAACGGCCACGATGTGTAGATTGAATTCCTGCGCAAAATAGGGAAAGGCTTCATGGAATGTGATGATGTCCCTCTGCTGGACGCCATCCAGGCTCTGATGCATGCGGTCTTTCAGGGCCTGCAGCTCGGCCAGATAGGCGGCGGCATTCTTTCTGTAGGCATCGGCATGTTGGGGATCGAGAGCGGCCAACTGCTCTGAGATGTTGGCCACCTGCTGCATGGCCAATGAGACGCTGACCCAGATGTGCGGGTTGTCATCTCCGCCTTCGTTCTTGATCAGGGCAATGCCCTTGCTGGCATCGATCAGCTTGAGGTTGGGCATCTGGGCGGTGACCTTATCCAGGAAGGATTCCATGCCGGCGCCATTGATCACAAAAAAGCTGGCCCCTTCCAAATTCTTGAGGTCGTCGGTGGTCACCTGGTAATCATGCAGGCAGCCGGTAGTCGGCCGGGTCATATTGATAACCTGCACATCGGGGATATCCCTGGCGATGTTCTTCGCCATGATATACACCGGATAGAAGGAAGCCGCAATGACCGTGGGCTTGGATCGCCCCGCCTGCACGGCTGTTGCCTGTTGCTTGCAGCCCCCGGCAAGCAATGCAGATGACAATACAAATAAACTGAGCGCCAGAAGTGCCCCCTTAAACCAAGGGCCTTTCCTCATTTAAATCATTCCTCCATTGGTATCAGGGGAGCGTTTGGCTCCGGCCCTGCATTTCGTACAGTAACCCTTGATCTCGAAATTATGGTCTTCCACTGCAAAACCGCTCTTCTCAGCCAAATCCCTAACTTCGCTATTCATGGGGCAGAAATCTATGGCCACCCTTTGCCGGCAGCCCAGGCAGACCAGGTGATGGTGATGTCCGGTATTCAACTCGTAGTGACGGCCATCCCCCACCGAATCCAAGCACTTCAGCAAACCCAATTCACACAGGGTATTGAGGTTGCGGTAAACCGTGCCCGCCGAGATATTGGGTTGCTGTTCCCGGGCCAGACCGACGATCTCGTCCGCGGTCATGGTATGGGCCAGGGATTCATGAAGGATGTCCAGGATCAGGCTGCGCTGGGGAGTGACCTTGCAGCCGTGGGACTGCAGTTCCTTGTCGTATGATGGCAACAATACTCACCTCTAAATAGTATTCGTTACTATTTAATAATATGATACATCTTACTCTTTTTGTCAACAAACCATTTTAAAAAATATTGACTTGCGGCCCGGATCAGGGCCAGGACGGGCTATATTTAGTTGCGCTATAATATTAGGCAATTATGTACACCATAATATGGGGAGGTATTTTGATGAATTCCTGCAATACGAGGGCGGTAAAGGCCATGATTGAAATTCCCAAGGGCAGCAGCAACAAGTACGAATATGACCATCGGAGCGGTGAGTTTGTTCTGGACCGGGTCCTCTACTCACCCGTACATTATCCCGCGGACTACGGCTTCATTCCGGAGACTCTGGCTGAGGATGATGATCCCCTGGATATCCTGGTACTGGTCACCAGCCCCACCTTCCCGGGCTGCGCCATCAGAGTCAGACCGATCGGGGCACTGGCCATGGCCGACGACAAGGGGCCGGACACCAAGATCTTGTCCGTGCCGCTGGTTGATCCCCGACTGGCGCAGATCGATGACCTGGACCAGGTCGGCAATCACGTCCTGAAAGAGATCGAGTATTTCTTCTCTATCTACAAAGACCTGGAGGGGAAGAAGGTCGTCACCAGCGGCTGGCAGGATGCCGGTTACGCCTGGGAGATCATCGACCAGTCTAGAAGGACATTTGCCACAGCATCATCCAAAGTCTGACTAACCGTTAGCTGATGTTGAGATACTTGCAGCGCCGGGCACTAACGGCGCCGCCTGGAGGGGCGTAAAGGTGTTCAAAAGAGCGCTGCTGTTATTGCTGGCCGTGTTCCTGCTTCCGCAGAACTGCCTGGCTGCCCAGACGCCGGAACGCCCCGGACCGCGGCAGGTGGTGCTGGTGGTCTGCGACAATCTGGAGCTTGATGACCTGGACGCCTCGACACTACCCAATCTGTACAGCTTCTTCACCAAAGGAGGCGTTGCCCTCCTCAACACCAACACCGCCGGCTCCCGCACCAGGCCCGACACCGCCGCCACGGTCAGCGCCGGGCGGGTGGCCCTGGGCGCCCCCCAGGAGATCCTGGTCTACGGCAGCAACGAGAGCTATAGGGACGAAAACCCCCTGGCCGTGTTCCAGGCACGCACCGGTATCGTTCCGGAGCAGAATAACCTGGTGGCGCCGGACCTGCCCTTCCTGATCAAGCAGAACGCCGCCGGATTCAACAAGGCCGTCCTGGGCACTCTGGGAACATCCCTGCATCAGATCGGCCTGCGCACCGGAGCGCTGGGCGATGCGGACCTCCCGGGCCTGCCCCAGCGCAGTATGGCGATGATCGCCATGGACGAGAACGGAGTCATCGATGCCGGCGACGTTTCCGCCGATCTGCTGCAGAATGACCAGAGGCTTCCGGTGGGACTGCGGACGAACTACGCCGCCCTGGAGCAACAATTTCAGGCCCTTCAGGGCAAGGCCCAGTTTATCGTGGTCGATCTGGGCGACCTGGTCCGGCTGGAACAGAGCAGGCAGTACCTACAGGAGAGCATCTATGATCAGGAGAGACAACGGATGCTCCGGCAGTATGATATCTTTGCCGGCTGGCTGCTCCGGCAGCTCGATCCCGGCAGAAGCAGGGTCATCATAGCGGCCCTGACTCCATCCCCCCAGGACCTGAGCCTGCACCGGTACCTGGGGCTGCTGGGTGTCCGGGGCGAGGAGCTCGATCCCGGGCTGCTGCTCTCCCCCACCACTCGACGGCCCGGCATCATCACCCTCTACGACCTGGCCCCCAGCATCGCCGCCTACCTGGGAGCACCCCCGGATAGCGGCTGGCTGGGCCGGTCCTGGAGCCTGCAGCCGGACAGCCTCGGTCTCAATGACCTGCAATCATTGGCCCAGCACATCTATTTCACGGCGATGATGCGCACGCCTCTTGTCAAGGGCTACGCCATCAC
>JAHFCR010000124.1 GCA_023249405.1 Peptococcaceae bacterium
TGACTATACCCGCCTGGCTCAACGAAGAGGCTGAAGCCCACAAGGTAAACTTCTCGGCTATTCTTCAAGAAGGGCTGAAAAAGCATATCGGAATAGACCGCTAAAACTTACAAGTAAAAAGCGGCCACCCAGGGCCGCTCTACGTCATGTTGATAAGCGTGCTCGGCTAAGAAGGATAATTCGATAATATTTCTTCGAAAAGCATGCTATTTTACTGCTATGGGCCGGCCTCGAGGCATCAAGGCGGTTATTGCGGTCGATTGGCGAGTAAATTTTCAATGTAAGCGTTAAAGTTAGTGATGTAGGTATCCTGATCGATGAGATCGCGCTCCAGTACTGCCTGCGTCTCGGGCGATATTCCGGCCTGGACGGTGATCTCCCGCCCCGCTGCCTCGCAGGCGTCGAGGTACCACTGGATCTGCTCCCGGGCAGGAGGCATATTCAGGAGCGATCCCGCCGGGCAGAGGATCGCTCCGGCAAACTCGATACCGCAGCAGGAGCATGACTGGCGGAAGGTTTCCAACAGGCCGGAAAATACTCGCCGGTCCGGCGAGCCGCAGCTGGAGATCAGCACCTCTTTGATTGCCTGCCCTTCATGATGCCGTCCCGGGTGGCCGAAACCATCCCCCCGCTTGATGAGCTGGGGCTGGTTGATCGGCACAAGGCGGTCCATGAAGTCCTTCATCAGCCCGGTCACCGTAAAGGCATAGAGCGGTGTCGCCAGGACGATCACATCGGCCTGTTTGTGAAGCAATTCCCGCATGTCGTCCTCATACACACGCACCCCGGGGGTCCGGAACCAGCAGGTAAAGCATCCCGTGCAGTGGTTGATCCTCTTTTCCTTGAGGTAGACCACCTCGACTTCTGCGCCTGCGCTGTCCGCTCCTTTCAGGAATGGCTGCAGCAGCTGTTCGGTGTTGCCGTCCCTGCCGTGGGGGCTGCCGTTGATCGCCAGGATCTTCATCTTTCTTCCTCCTCTCTAAAATAGGATGCTTGGTAGCCGGAATACTTCATCGCTTGGCCGGCAATCACCCCTCATTCAAGGCCCGACTTATATTGGTTCCGGTTGACTGGGCAAGAATCTGTGCGGCAGGCATTGCCTCCTTTACAGTGAAAATGAGTATTACCTTTTATCCCCCCTTTTTACTTCTCACTCCATCCAGAAAAAGATCGACACTCCTATTGATTCCCTCCTGTACTTGATAATTTTCCGGATCAACTATCCATCTCATCATTGTACTTGCTTGAATCCAATCCATATATCCGGCCAGTTCTTCAGCGGGCACGTCTGGCCTGACTTCCCCCGCATCCTGGCCGAGCCTGATAATATATGCCAGGATTTCATCAAAACCGACCCTGAGGCCCGGGTCACTTATTAACTCAAGGATATTCTGCATTCCGTAGATATACAGCTTCTTCAGCATATCTTTGGGCAAATTGGCCTTCGCCCATTTCCACTGAATTAGCAAGGTATAACCGGGCCTTTTGCAGATTGCCCCGGTATCTAGCCATTAATCCTGCATGGTGTGAGCGGATGCAGGAACAGATCCGGAAGACGGAGAGTAAGGCCGAACTGAATACTCTCTGGCGTGAAGGGATCGAGCCCCACCTGATTGACGGCGCCTGGATCTATGTGGCAACCGCCTCCCGGCTGCATTATGCGGACAAACTGCGCAGTGAGTTAATCGCACTGGTCGGAGTAGATGATGCAGATAGGCTCATATCGAGCCTGGGCAGCGGTTCGTGTGCGAGCGACTGCTCAGACCTGTTGGCAAGCCTGGGGCCTGTGCTGGGGCTGGCCCGGGTCGCCCGCGGAGTGATGGATCTTTCGACATACATGACTAATTACGGTCACCGGGGGCCGAACGAGTTCGAGCTGTCCGTTCCCCGCCCGGCAGAGGGCCCGGGCTGGCTCGAAGAGCAGTTGGCGCAATTCGCCAGATCACCGCTAGATGTGGAGGCCCTTCTGTCGCAGCAGCGTGCGGGTTTCACCGCCGCCTGGGAGCGTTTCCGGGTAGGCCATCCGCGCCGGGCGCCATCCATGCGGCGCCGCATCGCTGAGGCGGTCGCGCGGAATCGCCAGCGCGAGGCCGGGCGCTTCGAATACACGCGCGACCGCTGGGTGGCCCGCTCCTTCGCCCTCCGGGCCGGTCAATTGACCGGCCTCGGGGATGGGATCTTCTTCCTGACTATCGAGGAGGTGCTGGATCTCCTGTCGGGCGACGAGACCGCTTTGCAATACATCCCTGCCAGAAAGGAAACCCATAGAAGATATGCGGCCTTGCCCACCTATCCGCCGCTGATTCGCGGCCGCTTCGATCCCTTCCGGTGGGCGGCAGATCCCCAGCGGCGCCATGATATCTACGATGCCTCTGCCCCAGCATCCACTACCGCGTACTGTTCCAGCGACGGACAAGGCAGGGTTATCACCGGTACGGCTGTCTCCGCTGGTCGAGTCGAGGGAGTCGTTCGCCGCCTGGACCGACCGGAGGATGGGGATCAACTGCAGCCAGGCGAGATCCTGGTCACCTCTCTGACAGACATCGCCTGGACACCGCTTTTCCCCCGGGCCGCCGCCATCGTCGCCGACGTTGGAGCGTCGCTCTCGCACACCGCTATTGTTGCCCGCGAACTGGGCATCCCCGCCGTGGTGGGCTGCAGCAACGCCACCGCGCGCCTGCGCACCGGTGACCGCGTGCTGGTCGACGGCGGGCGGGGCAGTGTTACACTCTTGAACAGCGCAGAACCCAGCAAAGAATAGGCCTCTGGAAGGCAAGGGGGTTGTCCCAGCATTAATAGCCTGATTTCTTAGGTAGAAGTCAATACCACAAATCATGGATTGCAAAAGAAAAAGCCCATGTGCTACAACTGCGGGGCTAAAGCTTACTGTTTCAGAGCGCTTGAAGACCAACCCCGGGAGTTCCTAAAAGTCGCGACTTGCTATCAGATTAATGCCATCTTTTTTATATTTATTTATGAGGTCATCCCATTTCTTTTCAGCCCGCAAAGCAATGCAGTCCGTGATGATATTCACGTTGTATCTTCTTTTCAAGGCTCCTTTGGCAGTAGAATGAACACAGAATTCGGCGTCTAACCCGACGAGATATAGATCATTAACTTGATGTTCACTTAAAAAAGCTTCGAGTTTGTGGCTGGAAAAAGTATCAGGATTTGGTTGGGGATCCTCAAAATTCTCCTTGGCGAGTCTTCTTCTATCAGAGCTTGTCCCACTCATCTCTGGAGATACCAGTCTGCCTTAGAATACGTGATAATAGACCGGGTCCAATATCACCCTCATGCACATTGGGAA
Source organism: Peptococcaceae bacterium (assembly GCA_023249405.1). GTDB lineage: Bacteria > Bacillota > DSM-12270 > Thermacetogeniales > Thermacetogeniaceae > Palsa-1188. The sequence continues at coordinate 3,311 of JAHFCR010000124.1, forward strand.
TTTTAAGTTTCAGTGTGCCATGAATCATAAAAGGATGATCGCTACCAACGAATGGGCCATCATAGCCAAACAACCTTAGCTTACGGATTAAATCTCTCCTGGAGATGTTTGGCGGCATATCAATCACCCCAGGTTCTAGCTTCCTGCCGATTTATATTGAGGTCTACGCTATCCAGCACGGGAAAGTCTTTGTCGTCATCGCGTAATTTGAGCAAAGTCCATTCTTCCATAACTTCCCGCAGGGTATCAAGGCACTCTTTTTGGGTCTGTCCTGTGGCCCACACACCCCGGCACGGTTCTATTTCCCCATAGAACCTACCATCATCCTCTAAAATTTCAATCTTTGCCTGCTTCATGGCTGCATTGATAAAGCGAGTGATTATGCCAGGAGTTTTTTTTCTAAACGATTCGGAAGGTATCCCCATGATGCGCACCTCCTATTAATCCGTATGTCTATTATATACAAATGTATCTCGTATTTCGCAAGCCATTAATTGCCGTATTTCTTTAAACAGTCAATACTCTAAAATATCACCAGGAGGAATTCCCTGGCAGATCGCGAATATACAAGTCATACCACGGTTTGGATGGTATTCGCAGATGCTGTTTCGCTACAAGCCAGAGATCTTCACCGGTATTCCCGGCATCAAGCACTACTTTCCTCAGGCAGTGCCGGTCGTTTTGAAACTCTGCCGCCTGGCCGGGATCGCCGGTGCTGTCGATCGGATGGCAAGCTGGAATGGGAGCAAACGCCAGGATCTCGCCCGGTGGTCTGGTGATCGAGAGCCTGGGCACCTGCATCATGTGCAACCGCAATGGTTGATTTCCTTATGGGCCAGAAAAATGTTTTCCACCGCGGCCCCTGCCGCTACGGCTCCCTCTAAAAATGCGGTTACCATCACGTTGGTGTTGCCGGATTCTCCCTTGGGGCTGCCGTTAAAAACGGTGATCTTCATGACTGTGTTGCGCCTCCTTTTTATCTCTCCGCTATTGAGGGGAAAGCGTGGGATATCGACCTTGCAGCATGTCTTCCACCCGCCCTCTTGCCATCTCGTTAAATTCTGGATGAGTGAGAATATAAAACCTCTCCTCCTCGATGGCCGTAAAGACAACATCCGCCACCTGATCGGGAGAGATCGCCCTGAAGTGAGCATCAATGAAAGTCCAGGCCTCTTCTTCCTTATAGTTCGGCTGGTTTAGCATTTAAATGGGCCGCTTAATCCCGCTCGCCCTTGATATTACCGAAATGTTCCAGCGGCCAGTAGATCCAATCAGCCTTACCGACTACTCCGCTGAAGTCTTCGAAACCCCAGTCATGGCTGTCGAAGCTTTTGTTGCGGTTGTCGCCCATCATGAACAGTTTGCCGGACGGCACAGTAACCGGTCCATAATTATAGTTCGGTTTCTCCTTGATGTAGGATTCTTGTAACGATTGCCCGTTCACATGGACAATGCCGCCCTTGATCAGCACTGTATCACCGGGTAGACCAATTACGCGCTTGATCAGCGGAATTCCAC
>JAHFCR010000125.1 GCA_023249405.1 Peptococcaceae bacterium
GGTGGTCCTTCGGCCGGTGACTCGGGCGCAACGGTTTGCGGAGGGATATGATGCCGATACCAGAAAACAATTATGGCGTTACTCATTCATCTTGGAGCAGCAGCGCCGGATCATCCATGCCAAACGCCAGGATATCTTGATGGATCTAACGCCCTTGATACTACTCTCGTCCAAAGCTCCCGAGCGCTACGCCGCCCTTTGCCGTACGCTGGGCGAGCAGACGCTCAGGAAAGCCGAAAAGCAACTCACCCTGTACTATATAAACAAATGCTGGGCCGAATATCTCGATCATATCGCTTATGTGCGTGAGGGGGTCCACCTGGTGGTGATCGGAAAGAAAAATCCTCTTGATGAATTTCACCAGTTGGCCATCGCCGCATTCGACCAGATGCTTGAAAGGATAGACGCCGAGATCGTCAGGACATTTAACATTGCTGGAATTACAGAAAATGGTATTGATATGGACAAACAGGGCCTGAAAGGGCCCTCGTCTACCTGGACATATCTGATCAATGAGAGCCCTGACCAGTTCAACAATTTGCCTCACCTGATCAGGGCCACTACTACTTATGCGAGGGGATCGCTCTTCACCGTGCAGTCGCTCTGTAAACATCTTTTCAACAGGAATACCTGATGGGGATTTCAGTTCACAACTTTATTACTGAGTGCGCTATTTAATATGCAGCCAGCCGCATTAAAAAACTGCTTAATGCGGAAGACGAGTTGCTGCCAATGAAAGTGGAAGGCCGCCTATCTTCTTTTTGCTGGTCAAGCTATTCGAGTAAAGACCTATTACTCAACAGGAAGAGCGACCTTCCATTTGTCATTATCCCCGGTTCTGCGGTTTATATGCATCGATTCGCCCTGGAAGCGATCGGCTGGCTGCCTCCGGGATGATCGGCAAACTGCATAAAACAACTCTGGCGCGAGCAGAATGATCAGTGCGGACTTTTAAATTGCTCAAGGGGGATACCGTTTAGATGCCTGAGTTGAGGCAGGAGCCCATAACCAAGGGCTGGGTGATCATCGCCACCGAACGCAGTAAAAGGCCTTCCGATTTTCCGATCAGGCAGGAGGAGAGGAAGGGTGGCGTCTGCCCCTTTTGCAAGGGCAACGAGAAAATGACGCCTCCGGAAATAACCGCCTACCGGGAGGCGGGAACCAGACCGGACGAACCGGGATGGTGGATCAGGGTGGTGCCCAACAAGTTTCCGGCCCTGGACAGTAACAGCAGGGAGACGAATCTCAAACGAAACTATTTTACCAGCATGGCCGGGGTCGGGGCGCATGAGGTGATCGTCGAATCGCCGGAGCATGGCCTGTCTCTGGAACAGCACGATCTGGTGCAGATCCAGGAGATCCTGCGCGCCTGGAGAGACCGGCACAATGCAGCGATCTCCAGGTCTCCGATCAGGTATGTGCAGATTTTCAAGAATGAGGGAGCGGTGGCCGGCGCCTCTCTCGAACACCCGCACAGCCAGTTAATCGCCACCCCCCTGATCCCCTCAGTCGTGGAGCATGAACTGCATGGCGCCGGCGGCTTCTATATGGAGAGCGGGAGTTGCCCCTATTGCCAGATGATCGCCCACGAGGCGGCTTCAGGCGAACGGCTGATCGCTGAAAATCAACAATTTATCTCCTTCTGTCCCTTTGCATCGCGTTTTCCCTTTGAAATCTCCATTCTGCCCAAGCGTCATCAGGCCAGTTATTCCGGCATCGATGAATCCATGATCAAAAATTTAGCCGGTATTATGAAGGAGACCATGCAGAAACTGGCCGCCGTTCTGCCTCATCCCCCGTATAATTTGATGCTGCACACGGCGCCGGTCGGCTATGCCGATTCTCCCTACTACCACTGGCACCTGGAGATCATGCCGCGGTTGACGATAGTGGCCGGTTTTGAATGGGGAACCGGATTCTACATCAATCCCACGCCGCCGGAGACCGCAGCCAAATACCTCAGAGAAACCGCCCTCAATTAGATTCGCCAAAGGAGAGATGCCAGATGTCCAAGAAACCCTTAAAAATACTGATCGCTGCTGCCGAGGTAGTGCCTTTTGCCAAAACCGGCGGCCTGGCTGACGTGGCCGGCTCTCTTCCCAAAGCCCTGGCCAGGATGGGACACGATGTCCGGATCGTCATGCCCAAATACAAGCAGATCAGAGAGGGGAATTATCTGCTGGATTATCCGGTGGAGATGGATCACCACCTGGAAACGGGCATTCTCAAGCAAACCAGGCTTAACGACGGAACCGTGGACATCCCTGTCTATCTGATCGCTAACCACCAGTATTTTTACCGCGACCGCATCTACTGTTTCCCGGACGAAGCTGAGCGCTTCAACTTCTTCTGCAAGGCGATTCTCGGGATGTTGCCCCTGATCGGCTGGCAGCCCCATCTCATCCACTGCAACGACTGGCAGACGGGGCTGGTGCCCATGATCCTGCAGACCAAGTATGCGGATAATTCCTACTATCAGACCATCGGCACCCTGTTGACCATTCACAACCTGCAGTACCAGGGCCTTTTTCCCAGGCAGACCATGAGCCTGATCGGGCTGGGGGACGAGTATTTCACCCCGGAACGCCTGGAGTTTTATGGGGAGATCAATTTTTTAAAGGCCGGTATCGTCTATGCCGATCTGGTCAATACGGTGAGCGTCAAGTATGCCCTGGAGATCCAGACGCCCGAGTACGGTGAGCGGCTTGATGGCCTGTTGCGCAAAAGGGCGCAGGACCTCTACGGGATCGTTAACGGAATTGATTACGATGAATACAACCCGGCCACCGACCAGCGTATCTATAAAAATTACAGCCTGGACAGCATCGACTGTAAAAAGGTGAATAAGAGCCGCCTGCAGCAGGAGATGGGGCTGCCTGCCGGCAACGCCCCGCTGATCGGCATGGTCTCCAGACTGGTGGACCAGAAGGGCCTTGACCTGATCACCGGCATCTTCACGGAGATGATGGATCTCGGCGTCCAGTTCGTGCTGCTGGGCAGCGGCGACGATCACTACCAAAAGCTGTTTTCCGAGCTCAAAATGCGGTATCCCGGCCAGGTGGCCATCTTCCTGGGATTCAACCCTGACCTGGCTCAGAAGATCTACGCCGGCGCCGACATGTTTCTGATGCCCTCTCGCTTCGAGCCCTGCGGCCTGAGCCAGCTGATCAGCCTGAGATACGGCACCATCCCCATTGTCCGGGCCGTGGGCGGCCTGGCAGACACTATCGAAAACTATGATCAGGCCAAGGAAAAAGGCAACGGCTTCTCCTTCAAGCCTTACGAACCGGGCGCCTTGCTGGACACGATCAGGCAGGCGGTGGCTCTCTATCAAGACCAGCCCGGCCTGTGGCGGAAGCTGATCATCAACGCCATGAAAGGCGATTTTTCCTGGAACAAGTCGGCCCAGGAATATGTCATGCTCTACGAAAAGGCGATCCACCAGAACCTGGCGATGCTGTACCAGGTAGTCTGATCCGGTGGCATGAAGACCTGACTGCCAGCCTCCCGCGGGAGGCTTTTTTGACGTCATATTAGCAAAATGCAGGTGATGGGGGGATAACAGGCGAAAGTAACAGACGGAAGCAGCCGGTGCGCTGCTGATTATAGCGGATGAGGAAGGTTCTGCGCATGACAGCTGTCGACGAATCGGTGCTGGTGGTCAGCACCAGTTTTCTGTCCCGGCAAGGCGAGCGCCTGGGCCGGGGGTTCCAACCGGGGGCCGGTCCCGGCTGGCTGCGATCCATCGAGCGGGAAGGCTTTTTTGTGCCCCGCCAGCAAGCGGAGCACTGCGACGATCTGAAGCAGATCATCTTATACCTGGTGCTGAGGTACGGGCAATCGCTCTTCGTCTACCAGAGAGTGCGTGCCACCACGGAAACCAGGCTGATGAACCTGTATTCCATCGGCCTGGGCGGGCACATCAATCCGGTCAGCAACCGGCGCCGCGGGGGGTTGCTCGGCCTCAATTTGCAGCGCGAGCTCACCGAGGAGGTGCAATTCCAGGGCCACTTTTCCTACCACCTGATCGGGACCGTCAACGATGACCAGTCGGAGGTGGGGAAGTACCATCTAGGACTGGTCTACCTGGTGGCATCCGCCACGCCGGAGGTCAGAGTCCGGGAAACCGAGAAGCTGGCCGGCGGCCTGCTGCCGGCGGCGGAAACGGCCGCCTATGAACCGCATATGGAGAGCTGGTCTGCGTTAATACTCCCCGACGTGCTCAGGATTCTGGCGGCATATTAAAGAGACTTCATCAGACAGGCCAAACCGCACCCGGGGAAGCAGATCGAGGCGGGTGCAGGACGGGGAGTTTACCGACCAGGGCCGGGTGCATCCCCTGGGGGAGGCATTTACGTATTTGCCGGGGCAACAAGACGCTCCTTTGAGGCGTTTTGCGCCGGTGCCAGCCAGGAGGACCTCGAGGCCAAGAAACCGGACTTCATCAGCGGGAGACGGCACACATTACGGCAAAATAGCATAAATATGGGAAAGATGGAATTCCATTATGAAAGGAGCAAATAAAATGGGCGTAAAAGGTGAAGGAACTGGACTCGGAGCTGGTTGGGGGTTTGGCGGCACCTGGGTCTTTGTTCTCTTTCTGATTCTTATTCTGCTGCTAGTTGGAATCAATTAACAAGCTCCCTAGCCTCAGACGCACCTCCATGGTAAAACCCCGGGCTTCGGCCCGGGGTATCATTTTTAATGAAATCTTAATCTATCTTTCAGCTTGGCTTAAGGTTGCGGTG
>JAHFCR010000014.1:0-4485 GCA_023249405.1 Peptococcaceae bacterium
CAAAGGGAGCGAGACGGGGACCGTCTCCTGTCCCAACGTCCCGGGGCGAGGCAGCGTCGCCTGCCCCATGCTTACAGCAAGTAAAATATCTGGTAATGGTGGTGAGAGATGTGGAGTTGACACATGAAGAGCAGCAGATGCTCGACGGAAAGTACGGTGAGGGCGTGGCCATCGCCATGAAGGTGCAGGTAGCGGTGGGTGAGGCCTTCGGCGCCGAGCGCATGGTGGAGATCAGCAGGGCCCATGTGGCCTTGAGCAACCAGGATGCCGATCTGTGGTTTGCAGAGAAACTGGTCAATGGCGGCGCCCGATGCCGGATTTCACCGACCGTCAACCCAGGCTTCAATTTGGAATATTTTCAGGATGTGACCACCATCTCCCCCGAAGATGAGTCTGTGATCAAGCGCACGCGCGCCGCCTATAAGGCGATCGGCGCTATCCTGACCTACAGCTGCACTCCGTATCTGGAGGAAAATATCCCCCGGTTTGGTGAGATTACAGCCTATTCCGAATCGAGCGCCACTCCCTACATGAATTCGGTTTACGGCGCCAGGACCAACAGGGAATCCGCCCAGAGCGCTCTCTGCGCTGCGGTAACCGGCAGGACGCCGCTGTATGGCTTCCTGTTGGATGCCAACCGCAAAGGTCAGGTGCTGGTTGAGGTGCAGGCGACGCTCCGGGACGATTCTGATTACAGCATGCTTGGTTACTGCGCTCCCAAGAAAATGGGCTTTGGCGTTCCTGTTTTTACGGGGATCGACAATCCGTCGCCGGAGGGGCTGATGAATCTGGGCGCACAGTTGAATACCGCCGGCGCTGTTACCATGTATCATATCGTGGGGGTAACTCCGGAAGCCCGCACGCTGGAGGCGGCATTCCAGGGCGAAGAGCCCCAGAAGCGGGTGGTGATCACCGATCAGGACCTCCAGGAGATGCGGCAGGCCCTCTCCGCCAGCACAGGCAAGATCGATTTTGCCATGTTTGGCTGCCCGCACCTGACCATCGGCCAGGTGGCCCAGATCGCCGGCCAGGTTGAGGGAAAGAGGCTACAGGCAGAGCTGTGGATCTGCACATCCTTCCAGACCAAGGAACTGGCCAGCAGGATGGGCTTTATGGATGTCATCAGCCGGGCCGGGGGGCACATCGTGGAGGATTCCTGTGTCGATCAGCCCTGCTGGCATCACCTGTATGGCAAAAAGGGAGTGACCGATTCCCCGAAGTGCGCCTATTACACCAAAAGAAGAAACATGGAGTTTGTGCTCAGGAGCATTCCTGAATGCGTGGATGCTGCCATCAGGGGGGAAGTCGCATGAGCGAGCAGGCTATAGCCATGAAATGCCACCGCATCGCCGGTGGTAAGGCCCGGGGGGAGGCGCTGGTCTCCAGCGATGACATCTGCTTCTACCTGGTAGATCCCCAGAATGGCGTGGTTATTGAAAAGGGCCACGCCCTGGAGGGACAGTGCATCGCCGGAAAGGTGCTGATCTTCCCCAGCGGTAAGGGCAGTTCAGTAGTGCAGGCTGACGGTCTCTACCAGTTGACCATGAAAGGGACCGCACCGAAAGCCCTGGTAATAGAGCGCCCGGATACGGTGATGGTGGCCAGCGCCATCATCATGGACGTGCCGGTGGTGGATCGACTGGACCAGGCATTTTACCAGACTGTCGCCAACGGTGATGAAATTGAAGTGGATGCAGACAACGCCACGGTGACCATTTTGAAAAAGCAGAAGGAGGAAGAAAAGTGATCACTTTGAAAGCAGCCCGCGGTTCGAGCCAGAAAAATGAAAACGTACAGGAGATCGTCGGCGGCATTTTGAAAAAGGTCAAAAATGAGGGCGACCAGGCGATCCTGGAGCTTACGGAACGCTTTGACGGCGTTAAGCTTAACGAGTTGAGAGTGCCCAGGGAGGCTTTTAAGAAGGCCTACGACCTGGTCTCCAAGGAGACTGTCACGAGCCTGGAGTTTGCCGCCGAGCAGATCCGGTTCTTTGCCGAGCAGCAGTTGCAGTGTTTGAAACCGCTGGAGTGCGAGCACCTGCCGGGGGTCAAGCTCGGCCACCGGCTGATCCCGATCCAGTCCTGCGGCGCTTACGTGCCGGCCGGCCGTTACCCGCTTCCATCCACCACGCTGATGACTGCCATTCCTGCCAAGGTGGCCGGAGTGGACCGGGTGGCTGCCTGCTCGCCGCCGTCCCGGGAATATGGGACGATCCACCCGGCGGTGCTGGTAGGCATGGATCTGGCCGGTGTCGATGAGGCCTATTGCATGGGCGGGGCCCAGGCGATCGCCGCCTATACCTATGGAACCAAGAGCGTGACTCCGGTCGACATCATCGTAGGGCCCGGCAACAAGTTTGTGACCGAGGCCAAGCGGCAGGTCAGCGGCACAGTCGGCATCGACATGCTGGCCGGCCCGAGCGAGGCCGTGATTATCGCCGACGATACCGCTCCGGTTCGGTTTGTGGCGGTGGACCTGCTGGCCAGGTGCGAGCATGATCCCAACTCCATCGCCGTGTTGATCACCACCAGTCGGCGGCTGGCCGAAGAGGTGGAAAAACAGGTCCACGAAGAGTTGAAGACTCTGGGCACTGCGGAGCTGGCCGGCCAGACCTGGGAGGATAACGGTCAGATCATCCTGGTCGACGACATTGAGGAAGCGATCGCCCTGTCCGATAAGTTTGCCATTGAACACCTCCAGATCATGACCGCCCATGACGATGAACTGGCGCCCAGGTTGCGCAATTACGGCTCGTTGTTCATCGGCCAGGAGGACCCGGTGGCCTTCGGCGACTATGTCTCCGGTCCCAACCACACCCTGCCCACCCTCACCACCGCCCGGTTCAGCAACGGGATCTGGGTCGGCACCTTTATCAAGGCGTCAACCTATGAACACGTGACTCCCGAAGGCGCCGCCCTCCTGGCTCAGCACTGTTCCCGCCTGGCTGGCGTGGAGGGACTGCTGGCACACCAGCGCGCCGCTGACCTGAGAAAGAAATAGGCAGGCGGTATGGCGCCTGATTTGAGGGGAGGTGGCAGTGATGCCGAAACAGGATACGGATGCCCCCATATTGCAGCTGCATGATGTTTCTAAGATCTACCCCGGTACTGTGGCCCTGTACAAGGCCAATCTGTCGGTGCGGCGCGGAGAAGTGCACGGCATCATCGGCAAGAACGGCGCCGGCAAGTCAACGCTGGTGGATATCATTGCCGGCATCATCGAACCGACCGAGGGCGAGATCCTGGTCGGCGATAAGAAATACACTACCCTGTCGCGGATTGCCGCTAAGAGAGAGAAGATCGCGGTGGTGACGCAGGAGCCGCAGGTGATCCTGGATCTCACGGTGGCCGAGAACCTCTTCCTCGGTGACTTCGGGGAGCGGCACGTGATTGTCAACTGGCAGGAGCTTTACACCAGAGCAGATCAGGTGATCGCCAGGGCCAACCTGAAGATCGATGCCAGGTCCAAGGCGGGGGATCTGTCCATGAGTGAGCAGCAGTTGCTGCTCGTGCTCAAGGCCTGTTACGTGGAGGATGCCCGGATAGTGATGCTGGACGAGGCTTCCGCCAGCCTCTCCCAGGATGATGAGAAGCTGCTGCACCGGATCATCGCTGAAAGAAAAAAAGAAGGAAACACAGTGATCATAATCTCCCACCGGACCGATGAATTGCTGGCGGTCTGTGACCGGGTGACCGTGGTCCGCGATGGCAGGACCCTGGGCAGCAAAGATTGCAGCCAGTTGAATAAAGAGACGCTCTCTTCCCTGATCGTGGGGGAGGGCTTCCAGCTCAAGGATGCTTCCAGGGGGCTGGACTCCACCGGAGCAAAGAGCGGCCAGGTATTGCTTACAGTAGAGAACCTGACCAGAGTGGGGGCTTATCAGGATATCAGCCTCACCCTGCACCAGGGGGAAATTCTGGGCCTGGCCGGGCTCAGAGGCAGTGGACGCACCGAATTCTTGAAAGGCGTAGCCGGGATCGAGCCGGCCGAGGAGGGCACGGTAACCGTCGGCAACCTGAAAACATGTTTCAATAGCCCCTCGCAGGCGCTTAAAAGCGGCATCGTGTACATGCCGGAAGACCGGGAGCATGAGGGCCTGATCAAAGCCCTAACGGTGCGGGACAACCTGATCCTGAATGCCTTGAGCAGGGTTAGCAAGCGCTATGTCATCAATAAGGGTTCAGAGAAGAAGTTTACCTCTGACATTGTCGAGGCGCTGGGAATAAAGGTGGCGTCAATAGAACAGGAAGTCAACCAGTTGAGCGGCGGCAACAAGCAGAAGGTAGTAATGGGGAGGATATCCGCAGCGGAACCGCGGGTTTTCCTGCTGGACGAGCCCACCAGAGGTGTGGATATTTCTGCTAAGGAGAGCATCCTGACCATTATCAAGGAAAGATTGAGCGCGGTGTCGGGTATCATTATCACCTCACCTGGATTGGACGACCTGATGATGATCTGTGACCGCGTCCTGGTGCTCTATAAAGG
>JAHFCR010000014.1:4585-50272 GCA_023249405.1 Peptococcaceae bacterium
CCGCTGTCGATCTTTCCCCTCAGCAAGATCTATACCTACTCCGGGTCGGGCCGGATTGCCGGCAACATGCCTGTTGCGATCATCATCATGCTGGTCGTCTATGTGATCTTCCACCTGATCTTGCAATACACTACCTACGGCCGCAACTTCATGGCCACCGGCGGCAATCCCAAGGCCAGCTTCATTGCCGGCATCGATACCAGGCGCATGGTCATCTCCGCCTTCGTGATCGCCGGCCTTCTGGCAGCGGTAGCGGGCTTGCTGACCGCCGGCAGGCAGGGCTCGGTTTCCAACACCATGGGTAACGGTATGGTGATGTATGCCTTTGCCGGCGCCATTCTGGGGGGCTGCAGCCTGAATGGCGGCAAGGGCACCCCATTGGGCATGCTTGGAGGCACCATCCTGCTGGGTATGATCTCCAACTCCCTCACCTTGCTGGGAGTTGACGTCACGCTGGTCTCTGCCACGCAGGGCGCCCTGATCTTCCTGGCGATCATTCTCGACCGCGGCCGGGAAAGGGCGCGCAATTACCTGCTGCATCAGGAACAAGTGAGGAAGCTCGCCCTGGAGCCGGGACAGCAGGTGCAACAGGCGGGTTGAGTTTGATGGATCAGCTGCTGAGGGGGTGAACAGGAGACGGCCCGGCATTAAGCATCAGTTTTTAAATCGTATTTCAACAAGTTAAAAAGGAGTGGGGACCGAGTGAGGAGCAAGTGGGTAACCGGTATTCTAATCGTGTTTCTGACGTTTTCCACCCTGCTGGTGGGTTGTGCTCCCAAGCAGCAGGCTGCCGCTAAAAAGCAACTTAAGATCGGCATGGTGATCAAGGAGCCCTCTGCCCCATACATCCAGGCTTTCATCCACGGCGCCCAGGATAAGGCGGACGAGTTGGGCGTAAAGCTCGATGTCAAGGACGGCCAGGCCGATTCCCTGAAAATTCAGGAACTGATGGACAACTACATCGATCAGAAGTATGACGGCTTTGTCATGGCCGGGGCCGTCGATCTCAAGGCGATCGTCCCGGGCATCCAGAGGCTCAACGACGCCCATATACCGATCATGGCCCTCGATACCTCTCCGGAGGGGGGCAAGGTCGACCTGTTCCTTTCCTTTGACCTGGAGCAGTCGAGCAAGAAAGCGGCAGAGATCTTTGTCCAGGGGATCAAGGACCGCAACGGCGGCCAGGTTCCCAAGGGCGTGGCGGTCGAGATCACCGGCGCAACGGCGGACATGTTCTCCCAGGCCTGTGATAAGGGGTTCCATGACGTCATCGATCAGTATCCGCAGCTGAAGGTGGCCACGGCTGACGGCAACTGGGACAACGTCACCGCCAACACCCGCACCGCCGATCTATTGACCCGCTACGGCAAACAGGTGCTGGGCATCTACGTGCAAACGCCGGACATCATGGGCCCCGGCGTGGTTTCGGCCATCGAGGCTGCCGGGCTCAATGCGAAGAATTACGGCATCACGGGGATCTGCATGGGGCCTGAAGGCGAGGGCCTGATCAAACAGGGCAAGCTGCTGGCCGTAGTGGAGCAGCCGGCCTATGATTCGGCGCAGTTGGCGGTGCAGTATCTCTATGATGAACTCAACGGCAAGGCGATCCCCAAGATCGGCGATACGATCACCCAGCCAGGAGCGCTCTGGTCTCCCGCCAAGGTCGTACAGAACCCGTGGGCGGAAGGCGGCTACATGATCCTGCAGGGGCCGGTCGTGCCGACCGAGGTCAAGGCCGATGATTCACGTCTCTGGGAGAACAAACTGTCCAGCCTGTGGAAGAATAGCTAACCTGGATAGTTAGGGAGCGTTCAGACCGATCGCACAATAATCTCCCCGGTTTGAACGGAATGCAAGCGAAAAGATCTTATAGAAACAGGCGGCGCCGGATAACGGGCCGCCTGTTTGTACTGATTTGCACCAAAGTTGCTTCTAGACAGCAGGGCCGGCTTGTCTTACCATAGTATTAGAGGGTTTTTCGGGGTATTAACGGTTCAGCTCTGCCTAGCAGAAGGGCAGATCGGGAGAGGGGTCGCACTCTATTGGCAGGCATATTGCATATTGGTTTGGACGTGGGCTCAACTACCGTAAAAATAGTGTTGTTGGACGAGTGGGACGAGATCGTCTACAGCAGGTATACCAGGCATTATGCGGAGATCGGAGGCACCATCGCCGGATTGGTGGGGGATGCTTTTGCCTTTGCCGGCAACCGGAGAGTCACCGTCATGGTTACCGGGTCGTCCGGCCTGGCGGTATCCCAGTGGCTGGACCTGGGTTTTGAACAGGAGGTTATCACCTGCAACCGGGCGATCGAGCTGTTTATTCCCGGCACCGACGTGGCCATTGAACTGGGCGGCGAGGATGCCAAGATCACCTTTTACGGCAACGGCATCGAGCAGCGCATGAATGGTTCCTGCGCCGGAGGCACCGGGGCTTTTATCGATCAGATGGCAACCCTGCTGGGCACAGATGCCTCCGGGTTGAACGATCTGGCCGCCTGCCACCGGATCATCTATCCGATCGCTGCCCGATGCGGCGTGTTTGCCAAGAGCGATATCCAACCGCTATTGAACGAGGGGGCTGCCAAAGAGGACATCGCCGCCTCGATCTTCCAGTCGGTGGTGAACCAGACCATCAGCGGTTTAGCCTGCGGCAGGCCGATCCGGGGACGGGTGGCCTTCCTGGGCGGTCCGCTCTACTTTTTATCTGGTTTGCGTCAGAGATTCGCGGAGACCCTGCGCCTGAGTGATGAGGATGCTATCTTTCCAGAGCAGGCGCAGTTTTATGTGGCCATCGGCGCCGCCCTGGCTTCCAAGAACGAGCCGGTTATCAGCATGAAATCCCTGGTGGAGAGGCTGCCATCCCTGAACAGGTCAGCCACCCACGAAGTGCTGCGGCTGCAACCGCTGTTCCGGGACGAGGAAGAATTGGGCCAGTTCCGGCAGCGTCACGATCGGCGCCGGGCCGCCAGGAGTGACCTGTCAAGCTTTACGGGGGATTGCTTTCTGGGGATCGATGCGGGCTCTACTACCACCAAGGCCGTCCTGATCGACGTAACGGGCAGCATTCTGTACTCATACTACGGCAGCAACGAGGGCAGCCCCGTGGCGTGTACGGTCAAGATCCTGGACGAACTTTACTCCGGACTGCCGGCTGGGGCCAGAATCGCCAATTCAGCCGTGACCGGGTACGGTGAAGGGTTGATTCAGGCGGCCCTATCCGTCGACCTGGGAGAGATCGAGACTATTGCCCACTTTACCGCGGCGGAGTTTTTCTACCCGGGAGTGGACTTCATTCTGGACATCGGCGGTCAGGACATGAAGTGCCTGCGCATCCGCGATGGCGCCATCGACAGCATCATGCTCAATGAGGCCTGCTCCTCGGGCTGCGGTTCCTTCATCGAGGGTTTCGCCAGTTCTTTGAACCTCACGGCGCAGGAGTTCGCTGAACAGGCGTTGCTAGCCGCCGCCCCGGTGGATCTGGGTTCCCGGTGCACAGTGTTTATGAACTCCCGGGTGAAACAGGCGTTGAAGGAGGGGGCTACTGTCGGGGAGATCTCCGCCGGGCTCTCGTACTCTGTGATCAAAAATGCCCTGTTCAAGGTGATCCGGATCAGGAACCCCAGAGATCTGGGAGAGCGGATTGTGGTCCAGGGCGGCACCTTCTGCAGCGATGCCATTCTGAAAAGCTTTGAGATCATCACCGGCCGGGAGGCGATCAGGCCGGAGATAGCCGGGTTGATGGGCGCCTTCGGAGCTGCCATCATCGCCCGGGATAAATATGAAGCGGGATACCGAAGCACTCTGGTGACCAGGGAACAGTTGGAACGCTTCTCCTGCCAGGTTTCCACCCGCCGCTGCCGTGGCTGCGAGAACAATTGCCTGCTGACGGTGAGCAGGTTCCCGGACGGGCGCCGGTTTACCTCCGGCAACCGCTGCGAGAAGATGGCGGCTCGAACCGGCCGTCAGCCGGCGCCGGACGCCCTGCCCAACCTCTACGAGTACAAATACCGGCGGCTGTTCAGCTATGAGCCCCTGGCGCCGGATCAGGCTGCGCGAGGCATGATCGGCATCCCCAGAGCGCTCAACATGTACGAGAATTACCCCTTCTGGTTCACCTTTTTCACCCGTCTGGGGTTCCGGGTGGTACTCTCGCCCCAGTCTTCCCGGGCGATCTACGACCTGGGCAGCGAGACCATCCCGTCAGAGTCGGCCTGTTATCCGGCCAAGCTTGTTCACGGGCACATTGCCTGGTTGGTCAGCCAGGGTGTCAAGAGGATCTTTTACCCGGGCATCATCTTCGAGCGGCAGGAGCAGAAGGATGCCAACAACTGCTTCAACTGCCCGATGGTCATGTCCTACCCGGATGTGATCAAGAACAACATGAGTATGCTCGGGGAGAACGGCGTCGCTTTCCTCAACCCTTTTCTGCCTTACGAAGACCGGAAGCAGTTGGCCGGGCGCCTCTACCAGGAACTGCATCCCCTGGGGATTGGCAGGAGGGAGATCGCCGCGGCGGTAGCGGCAGCTTGGCAGGAGGACAGGAATTTCAAGCAGGAGATCCGGAGCAAGGGCGAGGAAACCATGGCCTACCTGGCCAGGACCGGTCGCAAGGGGATCGTCCTGGCCGGCCGGCCCTACCACCTGGACCCGGAGGTGCACCATGGCATTCCCGAGGTGATTACGGGCTGCGGTTTGGCGGTGCTGACCGAGGATGCGGTCGCCCACCTGGGCAAGGTGGAGCGGCCGCTACGGGTGCTGGACCAGTGGATGTACCACTCGCGCCTCTATGCGGCGGCCAGCCTGGCGGCAACGGATGAGCGTCTGGATCTGGTTCAGCTCAACTCCTTCGGCTGCGGGCTGGATGCTATTACCACCGATCAGGTGCAGGAGATCCTCGGCAGATGCGGCAAGATCTACACCGCGCTGAAGATCGACGAGGTCAGCAACCTGGGGGCGGCCCGGATCCGCATCCGCTCCCTCAAGGCCGCTCTGGCCAAGCGGGAGCAGGCCGGCTACAGGCCGGTCAAAACCGGCGGCCTGAAGCGGGTTCTGTTCGCCAGAGAGATGAAGCACGAGCATACCATTCTGGCTCCCCAGTTATCCCCGATCCACTTCGAGTTTCTGCACGACGTTTTTGCCACTGACGGCTACAATATCGAGTTGCTTCCGGAGGTAGACCGGCTGGCCATCGAAGAGGGGGTCAAGTACGTCAACAATGATGCCTGCTACCCGGCGATCATCGTTATCGGGCAGCTGCTGCAGGCTCTGCAATCCGGCCGCTACGACCTCAGCCGCACCTCGGTGGCGATCACCCAGACCGGGGGCGGATGCCGGGCGACCAATTACATCAGCCTGCTGCGCAAGGCGCTGCATGAGGCAGGGTTTGCCGGCATCCCGGTGGTCTCGGTCAACATCAGCCAGACCGAGAAAAACCCCGGCTTCACACTCTCGCCCAGGTTGTTTCAGCGGGCGCTGATGGGGGTGGTTTACGGCGACCTGCTATTGCGGGTGCTGCATCGGGTACGGCCCTACGAGATCATCCCCGGTTCGGCGGATGCCCTGTACCGCCAGTGGGTGGCCCGGTGCCGGGCAAATCTGGCTGCCGGAAACCGGCGGCAGTTTCGGGAGAATATCTGGGGGATGGTCAGGGACTTCGACCGGCTGGAGATCTCCCGGATGAGTAAGCCCAAGGTAGGGGTGGTCGGAGAGATTCTGGTGAAGTACCACCCGGCGGCGAACAACAACGTGGTCAGGCTGCTGGAGCATGAGGGGGCGGAGGCAGTGATTCCGGATCTATTGGACTTCTTCCTCTACAGCGCCTATGCCGCCATCTTCAACTACCAGGTTTTAGGAAAAGGACTTCAACAACTGCTGTCGGGGCGGTTGATCATTCACTGGTTGGAGAGCGGCCGGCGGGAGATGTGCCGTGCCCTCGAGGCCAGTGAGCGCTTTGAGGCTCCCGATCCGATCTATCATAAGGTGGAACTGGCCAGCAGAGTGCTCTCATGCGGCAACCGGTGCGGCGAGGGTTGGTTTCTGACCGCCGAGATGATGGAGCTGATCGAGAGCGGCGCCCCCAATATCGTCTGTGTGCAGCCATTTGCCTGCCTGCCCAACCATATCACCGGCAAGGGGATGATCCGGGAACTGAATCGCCGTTATCCGGAGGCCAACATCACACCGGTTGATTATGACCCCGGAGCCAGCGAGGTAAACCAGTTAAACCGCATCAAGCTGATGCTTGCGGTAGCTTTCAAGAATCTGAACGGCCAGGATGTCCCCATTCCCAAGCCTGAACAGATCGCATCCAGGCTGCGGGCGGGGGCGGGAATGAATTGGCTGCTGCCGCAATAGACTTGCGCCTATAAAGAGAGCAAAGCTCGTTCGATAACAGGCTAATGCCAGGGAAAATTTCCTGCCCAGAATGAAAATTCGATGGCGGGAAGAAATAATAGCGGGGATACATGGGTTGATCACGGGAAAAAATGTGTCCAATTGCCGATAAAAAAAACGAAATCGCTTAAAATGTGCAGGATTATTATAGTTTTCTGGCGAAGATGTAGTATAGTAACTTACTTGGTATAATCTTCTACGACAGTGGATTGAGAATGAGGGAAGGGAGAAAATGTCTGACGGCGAGAAAAAAAGAGATCAGCTGGTCAAAAAACTGGTGGAGATCAAGCGCCAGAATGCCGAGTTGAAAGCGGCGCTCGACGAGCACACGGCAGTAGACAAAAATAAGCTGAACTTCTTGCAGGCAATGATCGATGCCCTCCCCATGCCGGTCTTCTATCTGGATTTGTCGGGTATTTTTCAGGGTTGTAACAATTCCTACGTTGCCATGACCGGTCTGAGCAATGAAGAACTGCTCGCCAAAGATATGCGCGATCACCCCCTTCAAGAGTTGGCTGCCAAGTGCTACCAGATGCATCAGGAGTTGCTTGCCAACCCGGGGGTGCAAGTATGCAACTGCCAGGTCCGGCTTGCCGACGGTCAGAATCACGATCTGATCTGCCACCAGGCAACCTATGAGGATGCATCGGGCAACCCTGCCGGTTTTGTGGGGGCGATCCTGGACATTACCGATCGCAGGCGGGTTGAAAGGGCTTTAAAGAGGTCCGAGGACCAATGCCAGGCGTTGATGGATGGCGTTAATGATGCTATCTTCACTATTGATGCCAGAGGAGCTTTCACTTATATCAGTCCGAGCATCGAGCGTATTGCAGGCTACCAGGCAGAGGAGATCATCGGAACCAATTTTGTGCGTATCGTGCACCCGGACGATCTTCAGAACGTGATGGGCAGGTTGCAGCAGGCTTTTGCGGGCCAGGATCAATTGTTCGACTTCCGGACCTTCAAGAAAGGCGGCGCCATCGGCTACTTCAGGGTATCAGGGCGTCTGGTGGTGGAAGAGGGAGAGCAAACCCTGACCGGGGTTATCACCGACATCACAGAGCACACTCTCGCCGAGCAAAATTTACGCCAGAGCGTCTCCGAAGTACAGGCCATCCTGCAGGCCCTGCCCGATCTATACTTTCGTCTCGACTCTGAAGGAACTATCCTGGACTTGCGGGCGGGGCGCGCCGCCGATCTCTATTATCCGATGGAAGCTCTATTAGGGAAAAAAATCCAGGATGTGCACCACAGGGTCGGCAAACACTTTAGGGACGCTATCCAGCAGTCGTTGGAGACCAATTCCCTGTCCATCATCGAATATTCCATTCCCCGCAAGACGGGTGAGCAGTTTTACGAGGCCAGATTCGTTCCGCTGCTCGATAATCAGATTATCGTCGTGGCGCGCAACATCACCGAGCGCAAGCAGGCCGAGGAGGAGTTGGCCCTGAGGGCGCAGCTTCTGAATGCCGCCAACGATTCGATCGTTCTGCACGACTTCGAGGGCAGATTCATTTTTGTCAATGAAGCAGCCTGTAAATTATACGGATACAGCAAAGCCGAACTGATGCAAAAAAATGCCTTCGATCTGAATACCCCTGAAACGGCCAGGAGGCAAGAAGCCAGATCCCGGGAATTGAAAGAAATGGGCCGGTCGATCTTCGAAGTCATGAATTTACGGAAGGATGGCACTCTGCTGCCATTGGAGGTCAATGCCAGACTGGTCGAAGTAGGCGGCAGCGTATTGAATCTGAGCGTTGCCCGCAACATTGCCGAGCGCAAGCGGGCGAGCGAGGAGTTGAAAAAGGAGCGCGATTTCACCAGCGCGGTGCTGGACATTGCCGGCGCCTTAGTGATAGTGCTGGATCGCTCCGGTTGTGTCATCCGTTTCAATCGCTCCTGCGAATTGCTGACCGGCTATTCTTTTCAAGAGGTCAGGGGCAAGTACATCTGGGGAATATTGACAGATGAAGAGGCAGCGACCAGGAGCCGTGTAGAAAGGGAACTGGCCGGCGACTTGCCTGGTATGCATGAAAGCTATTGGATGACCAGGTTTGGAGAGCGGCGCCTGATCTCCTGGTCGACCGCAGTTCTTCTTGACGACAATAAGAATGTCGAGTACCTCATTGCCACGGGTACTGACATCACCGAACACAGGCAGGTAGAAAAGGACCTCCAGGAAGCCAATAATAAACTGGAGACCTGGGTGGGCGAACTGAAAGAGCGGACGCAGGAAATGACGCTGCTCAGCGAAATGGGTGAATTGTTGCAGAGTTGCGAGAGCTTCGAAGAGGCCTATACGGTCAGCGCCCAGTACGTTCAAAAACAGTTTCCCTCCGAATATGGCGCTCTGTGCCTGACCAGCGCCTCCAAGGATATGGTTGAAGCTGTGGAGATGTGGGGCGATCCCGCCCCCTCCGAGCGGATGTTCACGCCCAGCGACTGCTGGGCGCTGCGGCGCGGCCGGCTGCATCTGGTCGACATTCCTCAGCCGGGACTGATGTGCGCCCATGTGCTCGGCAAGCAGTCGGCCAAGTACCTGTGTGTGCCCATGATGGCGCGCGGCGAGGCCCTGGGGATCCTGCACCTGCGCGATGCCGAAGCAACCGGACAACAGGAGCCGGCATGGCAGGGCTCCAACGAACACAAGCAACGGCTGGCCCGGGCGGTAGCCGATCAGATCGCCATGGCCCTGGCTAACCTGAGGCTCAGGGAAACGTTGCACAATATGGCCATTCGGGACATCCTGACCGGCCTCTTCAACCGGCGCTACATGGAGGAGTCGCTGGAGCGCGAGCTGCGGCGGGCGGAGCGCAGGAAAGCTACGGTGGGAGTCATCATGTTCGACATCGACCATTTCAAGGATTTCAACGATGTCTATGGTCATGACGGAGGGGATACGCTGCTGCGAGAGTTGGGTACCTTCCTGAAAACCAGGACCCGCGGCGAGGATATCGCCTGCCGCTACGGTGGGGAAGAATTTGTTTTCGTGCTCCCGGAAGCCACGCTGGAAGACACGGTGAACCGGGCGGAGCAGTTGCGCCTGGAAGCGAAACAGATCCGGGTCTATCACCTGGGCAAACCGCTCGATAATATCTCTATATCTCTGGGTGTCTCCGCCTTTCCGGAACACGGTTTGACCGCCGATGCGATCCTGAAAACTGCCGATACCGCCCTCTACCGGGCTAAGAACGAGGGCCGCGATCGAGTGCTCGTCGGCTGATTCCGACTACCCTGGATTTCTAAGACATACGCATTTTGCGATACCTATTTCGCCAGCATGACTGAACTCGCTTTGACAATGGCCGTGACGTCGTCGCCGGCCTTCAGGTCCAGTCTTTTTGCCGAGTCTGCAGTGATGGAAGCGACCATGACCTGTCCGCCAACATCAAGAATCACTTCTGCAGAAATGTCGTTCGTCTTGATCTCCTTGACCCGGGTTTTAAGTTGATTGCGTGCGCTCAGTTCCATCTCTTCAGTCCCCTTTGTTTTTTAAAATGGTACAATCCTAATTTTAGTGTATCAGCCTGAAAGTGGCATGTAAAGAGATCCGGGTATGCCAATGCAATAGTATTGAGCCAGGTTGCAAACGAGAATAGGCAGCTTGCAGATTTAATTTTTACCTGATCGATTGGCTTGAGAGATGCTGCAACTCCGATCTGATGACCTGGGGCAATGCGGATAGCACCAGGTCGATCACGTAGCGGAGCCGTTCCTCATTCTTGCCCTCGAACCTGAAGGTGATCAGCGGCTCGGTCACCGAGGGGCGAACCATTCCCCAGCAGTCGCTGAACTCCACCCTCAGACCGTCGAGCCGGTTAACCGGGTAACCGGCCAGTTTAGCGGCAATCGTCTCGACGATCTCGCCAGGATCTCCTGCAAAATGCAGCCGGATGTCCGGCGTGATCGGGTAGCGCGGCAGGAGCCGGTCCAATTGCGAGAGAGAGGCGCCGCTGTCCTGGAGCAATTCCAGCAGCTCCATCGAGGACCAGAGGCCGTCATCGAAGCCGAGATCGCCCCAGAAAAAGTGGCCGCTCAACTCACCCGCCAGCAACGCCCCGCTGGCGATAAATTTGCTCTCTACAAAGGTGTGCCCGGAGCGGGCCATGACCGGTGTGCCCCCCATGCGGGCTACCTCTTCCGCCACCACCAGCGAGCACTTGCTGTCGTAAACCACCGTCCCCGTTCCCGGCTTTCGCCCCAGCAGACACCGGGCGAACAGGGCCAGGATACGGTCATTGGCAACGGGCCGGCCGTATTCATCCACGAAGGCCACCCGGTCGCCGTCCCCGTCATAGGCGATGCCCAGGGCGGCCCTCCCTTCGACCACCCGCCGGCAGAGGGCCTGGATGTTTTCGGGCAGGGCCGGGTTGGGTGAGCGGTTGGGGAACCGCCCGTCGGGGGTGCAATAGAGTTCGATCACCTGGTAACCGAGGCTGCAAAAAACCTCCGGGGCGATCAGCGAGCAGGCGCCGTTGCCGCAGTCCAGCACCAGTTTGAGCCGGCCCGGCCGGAAGCGCCCGATGACATGGTCGCGATACCGGCGCAGCCAGACATCCTCCTGCCGGCAATTGCCCGGCCCGGTGATAAAACCTTTGCTAGCCATGGTCTGCTGCAGGGTGGCCATCTCCTTCTGGTCGACCGGCCGTCCCCCGAACAGCAGCTTGAAACCGTTATATTCCGGCGGGTTATGCGAGGCGGTGACCATTATGCCAACGGCGCTGCCTGTGCTGTGAACGGCATAATAGAATGCGGGCGTGGTTAAGATTCCGGCATCCACGACCTGGCAGCCGGCGCTGGCCAGGCCGTCAAGCAGGGTGGCCTTCAGCGCAGGAGTGCTCAACCGGATATCGCCCGCCACCAGCGCCGTCTGCCCCCGGGCCATTGTCCCGGCAGACCGGCCAAGATCGTAGGCGTCCCGGTCCGTCAGGTCCTGGTTATAAATGCCCCGAATGTCGCATGGCTTAAAGATGCCCATCTGAAGAACCCCATGGCAAAACCTGGGCCGCCTCGGCCTGGTCAAGCCGGAGCAGGTTTTCATAGTCGTTGATGCGTCCCACGTCCCACCAGGGAAAATCGTCCACGTATCCGTATACCGGTACCCCGTCTTCCAGCAGGCGCGGAAAGACGTCGCCGGGCAGGTCGATCTCCCTCGTTTCAGGTTTGAACCCCTCGATGCAGGGGAAAAGGCGCTCGTCCAGGATGTAGGCGCCGGTGCTTACCGGCTGGCCGAGGTTGGATTTCTCGCGGAAACCCCGGACCCGGTGGCGGCGGTCGATTTCGGCTATCCCCACTTCCAGGCGGTAACTGGTGGAGCAGGCGATGGAAACCAGGCCCCCATGGAGCCGGTGAAAATCGAGGAATGCAGGGTAGTCCAGGTGGCAGATCGTGTCGCCTGGCGCCACCAGGAACGGCTCGCCTGACGGTTGCAGCAAGTCCCGGGCGCGCCAGATCTCCCCCGCTTTACCGGCCGGCCGGCCGCCGCGGCTGTAGTTGATGCGTACTCCCCACCGCTCACCCCCGCCGAAATAATTCTCGATCTGCTCGGACAGGTAGCTCACTGCAATCACGAAATCTCTGATCCCGCAGGCGATCAACGGCAGCAGCACCCATTCCATCAGCGGCCTGCCATGTAGGGGGAGCATCGGTTTGGGCACATAATCGGTTAGGGGGCGTAAACGGGTGCCCCTGCCAGCGGCCAGAATCAGCGCCTTCAAGGAGCGCCGCCCCCGCTGACCAGCGCCTCCACCATGGCGGCGGCAGCCGTGGCCCCGCCGTACCTTTCGCCCAGCTCTTGCAGCCGCTGGGCGTTGTTCAGGAAGGAGCGGTCGCTCAAGATCTTTTGTATTGCTTCGGCCAGGACAACCGGGGTCAGGCCGTTTTTGTCCAGGAGGATGCCGGATCCGTTGTTCGCCAGAACGGCGGCGTTGTCTTCCTGCTCGGCCATGGAAGGCACCACCACCGCCGGTCTGCCGCAGGCGATACAGGTCATCAGGGTGGATGACCCGCCATGAAACACGGTCACATCGCTGGCTTTGATCAGCTCCGTGCCTGGCACGAAGCCGCGAATGATCACGTTATCCGGCGGGTTGCCGGCTGCCAGACGTTCCGGGTCGATGGCCAGGCCGGTGGCAATTACCCCTTGAACGCCTGGCAACTGGCGGAAGGCATCGATGACCATAGTGAGAAAATCCTCGCCGATCAGCGGTGTACCGCCGCCGATGGTGACGTAGACCAGTGGCAGCTCCGCATTCCCTGCATGGCGGGTTTTCAGCTCTGACTGCCCGGGCAGGTTTTCCGGCGGCTCCACCAACAGGGGCCCGGTAAAACGGATCTTGTCCCCCAGGGCTGCAGCCTGCTCTCCTGCGAGCGCCGCCCTCACACCGCCATCCAGTTCCGGCATCCCCTCCATGATGATCAGGTCTGCCGCGTCAAGGGCATCCAGGCTGAACTTTATGGCCTCGAGCCGCCTTGTTGCGGAACTGATCGTTTTTTTGCCATGCGGCTGCAATATGATCATGGCGCACGGGACCCCAGACTTCCTGGCTGTGGTGGAGCCCGTAAAACTGCCGCAGAGCATGGCCTCTGGCCTTGCGATATCGACCGCTCTCTGCTCCGCCTCCGTCATCTGTTGCAATATTTCTTTCAGGCGAACTATAACCTCATCCTGATGCCTGTCGTCTGCTCCCAGAAAAGCACCGACCGGAAGATCGATTTTAAGGGCGTAATCCATCTCGACGACATCGAGACCGTGGCCTCTAACCACCGGAATCTGCTGATCTCCAGTCAGGATTTTGACCTCATGTCCCTTGCGCTGGAGCGCCTTAGCCACCGCTATCACGCGCATGGTCTGCCCCAGGGCTGTTGCTCCCATCTGAGTGGTACATAAAACTTTCAATGTTCTGGCCTCCTTTGATTTCGTGAATAATCAACTGGCTTCTGGCCAGAAAATCGTCCAGCAGGGCGTGAAGATACTCCCGGTAATGACCACCGATCACTCCCCTGATCTCCGGAAACGAGGGAAACGCATCCGTTTCCTGGAAAGTAGCCTTCAAAGAGCCCAGGGTGTTTCCCATGATCACAGATTGCAATGGGCTATGATAAAACTTGGTATAGGAATAGACAAACCCGGCGGAGGATGCGTCGCCGCAACCGGTGGTGTCCAGCACCGGCCCGATGTCTGTGACAACGGGCACGCTTGCCCAGTAGGTACGGTTTTCCCTGCGCCAGGCGATCAGGGATGACTGGTTCCCGAAGGTGATCCAACAGGCTTTTAACCCAAGCTCGACTATGCCGGCGGCAAATTGGACGAACTCCTCGTATTGTTGCAGGAGGTGGCCGGCCACCCAGGAGGCCTCGCTATCGTTCATTTTCAGGATGTCTATGCAATCGAACCATTCCCGCCGGGCACCCTCCGGGCGAGGCCAGGCCTGTCCATACCTGACGCCGTCCTTGTCCACCCCTGTTACCAGGCCGTGGGCATCGAGAAAGATCACCGCATCGGAAGATCTCCTCAACTTTTGAGCGCATTCCAGGGAGAGGTCGGTCTCATTCAAGGGCATCAGCAGCACGGCCGCGCACTCGGCCAGCAGGCCCATTTCAACCGGGGCCAGAGGAGGCATTACGTTGATCTGGCGGCTTCGGCGGTCTCGTTCATTGCTATAGGCCAGTTCGATCTCTGTTGTGCCGTTATCGCGCGCGGCCAGGCCGGAAAGGTCGATATTGGGATGGCGCAGCAGGGAATGGACCGCCTCAAAATCAGTTATGGAAAGATGGGACAGGCAGATCGCCTCATCAGCGCTGCCTTCGAGAAGCTTGGCCATGGCGCTGGCGCTGTAGAATAGAGCCCCGTACTTCTCCACCCTTTTACCCGTCGGAAGAATGATATGATCCTTGGAGATGGGTCCGGCAATGCCAAACTTCATACCCGCTCACCTCTTCTGCAAGCATATTTTTCCGCCAGGGCTAAAATAAATACCCTGCAAAAAAATGCCTTATCTCGAGAGAGATGGGGCATAGATGGGCAAAGTTCTTACGTAGATGCGCGTAGATCATATCATGGGTTTTTAGCGATCGCGGCGTTGACAATGGCCGGCTCTGCTGTACAATACAGTAAAGCAGCATTGCAGAACAGCAGTAACAAATAGGAGTGACAGTCATGGGCCAAGTATTGGGCAATATTATTGTTCAGAAGCGTGGCGTGGTAAGTCTGGGATTGCTAAAAGAGCATAACATACCATTAAATGATGGGGATATATTCCAAGTGCAATTGGAGGACAGTAAGGTTATTCTTATTCCGATGAAACTAATTCCCGCCGATCAGACGTGGTTCTGGGCTAAAGAGTGGCAGGAAGGCGAGAAAGAAGCGGAAGGAGATATAGCCGCCGGAAGGGTTAAATCGTTTACAAACGCAGAAGACCTGATAATGGATCTGGACAAATGACATCGTTTTTTAGGACTGAGCGTTTTAAGCGAATGTACAAAAAACTGAATTCAGAACAGCAAAACTCTATAAAAAGAGACATAGGTTTGATGGCAGGCAATATATACCATCCGTCTTTGAGAGTCAAGCGCATTAAAGGCACTACGGGAATATGGGAAGCGAGCGCCACTATAGGACTACGAATAACATTTAACCGGGAAGAGGGCGTAATTACTTTAAGAAACTGCGGGGAACACGATAAAACTTAAAGAATCCGTGAACAGCGGTCAGTGCCTTGTGGTAGGTTGACGTTATACGGTCTTAAGCCAAGGTATCCCTATGAGATTCAAATTTTGGATGAAGATATGAAAATAGCTATTATTGATGCCGACCAGGTAATGAATTTTTTACTTCAAAGACTTCAGATTTCTGAGGAGATTACGCAGAATGTTGAGCAAGATCAGTAGGCATATTAAGGATTATAAGAATAAAAAAGGGGAAAGCGCAAGGCGGCTTCGGGCAGGGACAGCAACCCAGGGCCGCCTTTATATTTGGAAGCGCTCGGCCACCTTGATGCCATCCAATTCTTTGAGCTTGGAGTGGGTGCCGGCGGTCTTCAACAGTTCATGGATCAGGTCAAGCATCTCCTGCAGCCTGTTCGCCACTTCCAAACTCTTAGTCCTAAACAAAAAGGTCGGTCTTATAGCCGGGCTCCAACACCTTGCTCAGCCGCTTTGTCCTGAGCAATAAAGGGGCATGCTTGATGGTCTGGACCAGGACGTCGTAGGAAAGAGACAGGAAAGTACCAATGGGCCAGGCGTTGGCTATCACAAAACTTAACTTATAGCAGGGGATCATGTATAAATCAGCAGAGCGCGTGTTCAAGATATTGAGTGTGGCAGCCGGGAACTAACCCGGGGCGTGACTTTATAGAGAAGGATTTTAGAAGAAAAAATCAAATAATTATAGCTATGCGAGGTCACATTTTATCCTTTTAACATGAATTCAAGAGGGCGATTAAAACGAATGACAGGATGATACTCTCGATGCTGTTACAGGCACTGCCGCTCCTAGCTGCGGTGACTGAAGGCTTTGCTACGGTGACCGATGATGGCGGCCGACGCCTGAGAACTGTCAATTCCAAGGGCGAGGAACTTGAGGAGTATAGAGATTCTGTTTACGATTTGGCTAAGGAAAGCGCCCGATTGCAACAGGCAATGATTGGTCCGTCGCAAATCGTCGAGAGCGCCCTGGCCTGGACTGTTCCGATTGGCGCTTATGTTTTGAGTTGCAGCAATGTGGAACGCGCAAAGCGTGAAAAGAGTTTGCAGAAATCTTTGGAGAAGGCGCTGCCTTTAATTGCCAATGTTGTAGGTGGAGAGTCGGTCCTGTTCGACCGAGAAGGAAAGCGGCTGGCTAGCTATAATCCTAACGGAACGATCAATAAACAATTTTTGCACAAGATTAGCGATTATGCAAAGCGGGCCATGGAGACCGATGAGGCGGTGATCGACGAATCCTTCTCTTTCGGAGGCGCCATGGCGGTGCGTATTCCTATCACGCATGCATTCGGGCTCGGCTTTAACAACGAGCTGACAGCGAAGAAGAGCAAGAAGCTGATGGAAGAGGTTCAAAAATTTCAGTATGCCCGCTACTCCTTCAGCGACATCGTGGGTGAGCATGAAGCGATCACCAGGGTGATCCACCAAGCTGAACAGATCGCCGATGGAAATTCGACAGTGCTTATCTACGGCGAAACAGGCACCGGGAAGGAATTGTTTGCGCAGTCGATTCATAATGCCAGCGAGAGGAGAAACAAACCGTTCGTTGCCATCAATTGCGGCGCTCTTCCCGTATCCCTGATCGAGAGCACGCTATTTGGCTATGTCGACGGCGCCTTTACCGGTGCGAAGAGGGGTGGAGCACCGGGGGCCTTTGAAATGGCTGATCGAGGAACAATTTTTTTGGATGAAATCAGTGAGATGGAACTCAACCTGCAGTCCAAACTGCTGCGTGTATTGCAGGAGAGGGAGGTGACCAGGATTGGCGGTAGCAAACCGCTTTGGGTCGATGTCAGGGTGCTCGCTTCAACGAACAAGGACATGGGAAAATTGGTGGCTGGCAACAAGTTCCGTAATGACCTGTATTTCAGACTGAATGTGGTGCAAGTTAATGTGCCGCCACTGCGGGACCGGATTTCGGATATACCACTGCTGACGGACAATTTTATTCGTAAATATAATCCATTGCTTGGCAAGTATGTCCTGGAAGCTGACCAGGAGACCCTGACTGTCATGCAGGACTATACTTGGCCGGGAAACATCAGGGAACTGCAGAATTGCGTTGAGCATGCTCTCAACATGGTCGAAAGAGACCAGCAGACGATTATGCTCCATCATTTGCCGCCTTACATCCGGCAAAAAAACGGGATCTCCTCCAGGGGCGAAAGGGTTTACTGTCCCGGTATAACTTTGGCAAGTATCATGCTGGAGACCGAACGCCAGGTGATCGAGACGGCTTTGCAGAAGGCGAATGGGAAGAGGAAAGAGACAGCGAAGATGCTCGGGATCAGCATGACCACCCTGTGGCGTAAAATGCAGACCCTGAATCTGGGTGCTTGAAGTGGATGTTTCATTGTTGAAAGGCATTGCAATACTGATATTGTTTTTATACCCAGTTAAAGAGACAGGCATTGCAACGGATTATTCAAGATACAGTGCTGTGAACATTTCAAAACTGAAATGATCAATGCAGCGCTTGGATCTAGAAATCGTTGGCGGAGACTCCACCAGAGGGTACCCGTCTTCATAGGCGGCGTTGCTATGCCCGCTTCCGCGGGCTGACGTGGAGCGAGGTATTAGCCAACCCACATTAGTCAGTACCATAGATTTTTTGTGGAGATATGACCGCCGGTTACAAACTGATTAATTGGCAGTATGCCTGATTTCCCGTATTTGATACGGGTTATTTTTTTGGCATGCCTCTTGCAACAATAATATTTTTATAACTGCCCAGGTCGGACTTCAGTCTGCAGACTGAAGTCCGGGTGTCTGAACGGCAGGGCATCTGTTTTTTAAAACAGGAGATGGCGGTGGAAATGCAGGGTTGAGATGCCGGCAAGAAAAGTCAATACAATACTAAAGGATGAAAGAAAGAGTTAACCGTATCAATGGGGGACATGCTTATTATGCGGCTGGATAGATTACCAGTAGCGCTCTTTCATTGTATGCTGCTTGCTATCAATGGATCATCGTGGGCATTTGATGCATTTGACACCGGATTGATAACCTTTAAGGCCTTTTAACGAAGGCCTTTCACGCCATGGCAACAGCAGGGCGGTGCAATTTATGAACAACAACCAAAGGGAGTGACAATATGGCAACAGCAATCAGGAACATTGGTGTGATCGTGAGTGGAGATGTCGAACATCCAGTGCTGGAAGGCGATACGATTATCGTCGACGAGGGCAAAATAGCCGCGATCGGCGGCGCCGACACTGCCAAAGGATACCAGATAGACAAGACGGTGGATGCCGGTGGCGCCACAATGATACCGGGGCTGATCGACTCCCACGTCCATCTGGTGCTTGGAGATTTCACGCCGCGCCAGAATACCTTGGGCTACCTGGAAGGAGAATTGCATGGCGGCGTGACCACCGTGATCTCGGCGGGAGAATGTCATGCTCCGGGCAGGCCGAGGGATCCAGCGGGGGTGAAAGCCCTGGCCATTTTAGCGCACAAGAGCTTCGACAATTTCCGGCCCTGTGGACTCAAGATTCATGGTGGTGCCCTGATTTTGGAAAAGGGCCTGACGGAGAAGGATTTCGATGAGTTGGCTGCCGCAGGGGTGTGGCTGGTCGGCGAGATTGGCCTGGGCACTGTGAATACTCCGGCGGATGCCGCTCCTATGGTGCGCTGGGCCAAGCAGCGGGGGATGAAAGTGGCCATGCATACGGGTGGCACCTCGATCCCCGGCAGCTCCACGGTCACGGCGGAAATGGTAATGAAGACTGATCCCACGGTGGTATCCCACCTCAACGGAGGGCCCACTGCAGTATCTCTGGCGGAAGTCGACAAGTTGATTGACAACTCGGACCTGGTGCTGGAGATAGTTCAGTGCGGCAATCCCCGCGTCGCGGATTATGCCGTCCGCAAAGTGGCGCAAAATGGCCAGTTGGGCCGGATTATCCTGGGCAATGACATGCCTTCGGGAACCGGTATTATCCCATTGGGCATTCTGAGAACGTTGGTACAGTTATCGTCCGTATCAGGAATTCCTGGGGCGAAAGCGATTGCCATGGCCAGCGGTAATACCGCTAGAGTGTTTGGCCTGAACACCTCCATGATAGCGGAGGGCCGGGATGCCGATCTGGCGGTGATCGACGCCCCGATGGGGTCGGTGGGGCAGAATGCGCTGGAAGCGATCGAGGCTGGCGACCTGCCGGCGGTGGCCATGGTGATGACGGATGGTGTGGTCAGAATCACCAAGAGTAGAAATACACCGCCCCCGACCAGAAAGATTAGGATATCTTGACCAGGCATGCCGGATGGTGACGCCGATGATGAGCGTAGATAAGAGCTATGCAGGGGATTCGGAGCCTGTGCCAGGGATTGCCCATTGGGAGCTTCACCAAGGGTATTGCTACGGCGGCGGTGGTATTGGGGAGCAACTGCCGAAACGCCGACGTCTGCGCCACCCTAGTCGGCAATCACACCTTCAGCCCCGATCCGGGTATCAGGCAGATACTGGCTGAAGAGATCGACCCCGCCGCCGATATCCGGGGGCACCTGATAACGGCTGCAATCGGGCAACTGGCGCCGGCCAACGGAGTGGCCGAGGCGAGGTTGCCGCTCGGACGGGGGGCTGATCCTGGGTGCGATCGTCTTTGTAGGAGCGCTCACGAAAGCGGTGCCTGATGACCTCGGGATGCAGGTTCAATCTGTCGCAAGAGGTGTGACGGAATGGAATGACCTTGAAGAGGCTTGTCGGAAACACATAAAAAAATCACGAGAGGAACGTTATAATGGCACAGTCAAAACCTGAAATTCGCAAAGTCTACACCATGGTCGAGGAAATACGCGCCGATGGCGTCCGGGTGTTGGATCGGCCACATCACAAAGCGGCTGCCGCCGCAGTGTTTAAGAATCCGTATGCCGGTGTCTACCAGGAGGATCTCAGCCTGCTCTACACCTGGAGCGAAGAGTTGGGTGAAATGCTGACGAAACGGGCGGTGGCTGCGCTGGGCATCGAACCGAAGCAGGTGGAAAGTTACGGTAAAGCCGTTATCGTCGGCGAGAAGGGCGAATTGGAACACTGCGCCGCTCTGATGCATCCGTCTTTAGGAAAGCTGATGCGGGACAACGTCGGCGGCGGCAAGGCGATCATCCCCTCAGCCAAAAAGCTGGGCTACCCCGGTGCCGCCATTGACGTGCCGCTGCATTTCAAGAACGCCGCCTTTGTACGCTCCCACTTCGATGCCATGGAGGTTCGTCTGCCGGATGCGCCCAGGGCCGATGAACTGGTATTGATCGTGGCCGTGACTGATTCCGGACGGCCGTTCGCCAGAGTTGGCGGCCTGAAAGTTGAAGAGGTCAAGGGAGAGGACGGGCTGCACTAGGAGCAGCGGCGGTCGTGATGCAGGAGGGATCTGGAATGCAGGTTGGTTTGATTGGAATCGGCGCCATGGGCGGGCCGATGGCGGTGAATCTCTGCCAGGCCGGCTTCGACCTCGCGGTCTATGATGTCAATGAAGAGGCGGTGCGACGGCTGACGGCGCAGGGAGCGACGGCAGCGGCGACTCCCAAGGAACTGGCCAAGGTATCCGAAGTAGTGATCACCATGCTGCCCAATTTCCAGATCGTATCGTCGGTCATGGAGGGAACAGATGGAGTGCTGTCGGGAATTAGGGATGGGTCGCTCGTGATCGACATGAGCACGGTGGCCCCCTACCAAGCCCGGGCTATGGCTGCGCAAGCTGCACAGCGGGGGGCGGCCTATCTGGATGCCCCCGTGAGCGGTGGTGTGGCCGGAGCGAAGCAGGGCACGCTGACCATCATGGTCGGAGGCTCTGACGAGACGGTCGATCGGGCGATGCCCATCTTTGGAGTTTTGGGCAGGAAAGTTTACCGGGTAGGGGATGTGGGATCCGGGGCGGCGATCAAGCTGGTCAACAACCTGCTGCTGGGAGTGAACACTGCGGCCGTCGCTGAAGCCCTGGTACTGGGTGTGAAAGCCGGATTGAACCCCAGGGTGCTGCTGGATGTCATCCGTTCGAGTTCAGGCGACAGCTACGCCCTGAAGGCCAAGGCGGACGTCTTCATTTTAGAGGGTAAGTTTGAGCCGGGGTTTGCCATCGACTTGCAGTACAAGGATCTGGAACTGGCGGCCCAGACAGGCAAGGAACTGGGAGTGCCCCTGTTCATGACCGGTCTGGCGCAACAGTTGTTCGAACAGGCGCGAGCGGCGGGTCTGGGCTCCAAGGATATCTCGGCGGTGATCAAGCCGTTGGAAAAGCTGATCGGTGTTGAGGTCAGGGG
Organism: Peptococcaceae bacterium; assembly: GCA_023249405.1. Lineage (GTDB taxonomy): Bacteria > Bacillota > DSM-12270 > Thermacetogeniales > Thermacetogeniaceae > Palsa-1188. The sequence continues at coordinate 25,939 of JAHFCR010000014.1, forward strand.
CTAACTAGCGATAGGGGTGATGGTGGTGGACGGAGCAATGCAACTGGCGATCTCCAAAGGATTCGACCCTCGGGCGCTGACACTGGGGGAAACATTGGAACTGGCCGCGGAACTGAAACTCCCGGTCAGCGATGTGGTGATCGCCGAGGCCGGGAACAGGGACGGGCTAACTCCGTCAGAGGTGCTGGATGCGGTGGAGAAAGCCTTCGAACATAACTTGCAGGCGCTGGAAACCGGCCTCACCACAGGCAGCAGCTTCCTGTTCGGGACCGTGGCCCAGGAACTGGCAGAGCACGATTTCGGAAAGAAGCTCTTCGAAGACGATTTTATCAACCGGGCGCTGGTCTACACGCTGGCGGCACAGATCGGAAATCACACCGTGGGGCTCAATCCCTGCGCCGGGACCGGTGATGCCTGTCCCTACACGGGATTGCTCAGGGCGATCATGGAAACTGAGGATCGGGAGCAGGCGTTGCGGGCAGCGGCAGTGATGCTGAAGGTGGGCACCATGTTCCAGGCCGGCAAAACCACCACGGGTTGCAACATGGAGGGGCTGGGAGCCGGGGCGGCGGCTGTGGCTGCTGCCTTGGTGGAGCTTGGAGGCGGCAGCCCGGCAACGCTGGGTAGGGCGGTTGTGCTGGCTCTGTCACCTACTATTGCCGTGCCCTGCACGCCGCGGGTGATGGTGGCGGGATTGTGCGCCACTCATATCGGCGTCGCCATTCTGGACGGCGCTCTGGCAGCCAGGCTGGCCCTTCTGACCAATATTCCGGTGATGGTGCCGGTGGATGTGATGATTGCCATGGCCGGGGCGGTGCATCCGATTTCGGCGGACTCTGTGGTTCCGGTGGTGATCGAATATCTGCAGCCCTTTTTTAAGGTCAACCCCCAGGTAGAAGCATATACCGATTCCCAGGCTAAAAGCCAGGAGGCGGCGGCAACTATCCGGAGCACGACCAAGGCGCGGGACGAAGCCCGGTGTCTGGCTCGTACCGCCAACCCCATCACTGCCCCCTTTGGGGAGGTCGTGGTTGGCGGCAGTAGCCAGGCCGTAGGGTCGCCGGCCAATGCCGCCCGGATTGCCCACGAGCTTGCCCGGGGCCGCATTACCAGGGTGATTGTGGAATTGGCACCCGAACTCTTTGTGCGCCGCGGCATCAATGTGCCGTCCATTCTGATGGCTGCCGTGTATGGGGCGCATACCGGAGACAGCGCTATGTATGGACAAGTGATGGACCGGCTGCAGAGCCGGGAAGTGGCGATAGAAGTGGTGAAGGCGGCGCTGCCCCATTTGCAGAGGATTACCATCGAAGCAACAGAAGGCGGTTCCATGGTGGACGCTTTCAACCAGGGTGGTGGGCGCCTGATCATCAGGGATGCCAGGCCGAGCCGCGCCGAGGCGCTGGCTGCTGCCAAGCGGTTGAACATCGTGGTCGTCAGTGAGAAAGAATGACCGATCATCCAGGGCCGCCGGGGCGCAGATTGTTGTCGCCGGGACGGTAGTGGTAGTGACGGGAACTATCGGTACGGTCTTCGAAACGCTGGCTTGAGGTGGGTGATCGACAATGCCAGGGCAGACCTCGGAATCGGAAAGTGAGGGAAACACAGTGCAGGAAAAGACGAAGCAGATGATCAGGGATGATTATGATTACGTCCGTGCTTATGCCAGGGTGTTCAGAGTGGAGATGCCGCTGGTTGCCAATGATGAATCGATAACGGGCTTACCAGGGCCGTACCCCAGACAGGTGGCCGGCGTGGTCCGGGATGGCCACCGGATTGCAGCGCTGGGGCGCAGGGCGCGGGAGACCGGAATGCCGGTGTTGAATCCCATCCTGGGGAGAAACACTGCGCCCGAAACCTACGAGCAGAGCCAGGATATGTACAAGGTAGCCGCAGACCTGGGAATTACCATCTTTCATTTCGTGCACTCCGAGGCGACCCGCCATATCGATCCCTTGGACGGCGAGGAACTGATTGAACAGTCCAGGGGCAAGGGGGGAATTACTCCCGGCGGGGAGCGGGAGTTTGTAGCTATGGGCGGTGGGTCAGTGCACCCGGTGCGGATCAACGCCACCGGCGATACTCCGTACCTGTCGATTATCAATGCCCTGATCGCCGGATTCGACGGTACGGATATCGGGCCGGTGATCCATGCCCATTTTGGAGGCCGGGGCATCAAGGATTACCGCACCAAGATCGTCAACGGATTCAAGGCGCTGCAGATCTGCGCCGAAAACAATATTTTTGTCCAGGTGGAGTCTCACAAGCATCTCAACAATATCGGGGGTACCGACGGGATGGCCCTTGCCATGTGCCTGCTGGCGGAGGGTTTGGCCGTGCTGGCCGGCCTGCCCAGGGAATTGAGCGCCCTGCAGATGAATGTGGCCGGTATCAATTTGCTGGCCGATCTGGCCGTTATGAGGGCCTTCAGGCAATGTATGTGGAGTGAACATTTGATCGTTGTTCCCGAAACATTTCAACAGCCCCCAACCGATCTGGTGGCAGAGCAGGGCCATTTTGCCAGGATGGCTCTCAGCGCCAGGCTGGGAGGGGCAAATTTCTACCGTCCTAAGGCTGCCGAGGCGATAGGTATTCCGACGGGGTATTCCATGGGCCGGGCAATCTGGGCCAGCCAGAACATCTTTGAAAATGTGGCTTTCATCGACATCCAGGATCCGGCCATCAGCAGGCGCCGGAACGAGATTATCACTGAAGCCATGGCGGTGCTGCGGGTAGCGCTGAGTTTGAACCGGGAGCTTGATCCGGCGGAGATCAACCCTGCTTTCTGGGGCCGTTACGAAGTCGAGCAATTGGTGGCGGCAATCGTAGATGCTGGCAAGTCGGGAGTGCTGGACTGTCCTCAAGCGGCGGGCTGGGACCTGAAGAGAGGCGTGCGGACCAACCGCGATCCGGATGGAATCCGCCGCTACGTGCCAGGGTTTGGACCTGTTAAAATCCCTCTGGAAAAATTGGCCTTCACGAGTGAGCCGGTTACGGTTAGCCGGCCGCAACAGATCACCAGACCGGGGAAGATTCTCCTGGCGACGGTGGGAGCGGATGCTCACGTGCTGGGCATCAACCAGATTAAAGAGGCGTTCGAAAAAGCGGGCCATGAAGTCATCTTTTTAAGGGGGATGAACCTGCCGGAGACAGTGGCCGAGGTGGCGGCCGAGGCTGGAGTCGATGTGGTGGGTGTGAGCAATCTACTGGGTTTGGGGATCGAGCTGTTTCCCAGAGTCAGGCAGCGTCTATCAGAGTTGGGACTGGCAGAGACAATCATCGTCATTGCTGGCGGCAGAATTGCCGAGAAGGAAGAAGACATGGATTCCTACCGGTATAAAATTCTGGATCAAGGACCCGGCTTTTTAAATGTCGACGGCTTCTTCGGGCCGGGAACGGAACCTGATGAGGCAGTGGCTTGGGTGGAGCAAAAACTTCAACAGCGGGGGATGAATAAGGTTGAGCCAGCAAAAAATTAACTGCTGTATCATGAGAGGCGGTACCAGCAAGGGGATATTTTTTCACGAGCATGATCTTCCAGCCGATCAGGCGGCTAGAGATCGGCTGGCGCTCAAGGTGTTCGGAAGTCCGGACGTGAGGCAGATCGACGGCCTGGGCGGCGCGGATCCTCTGACCAGCAAGATGGCGATTATAGCCAAGTCGAAGCGTCCGGATGCCGATGTGGATTACACCTTCGGACAGGTCAGCATTGAGCGGCCACTGGTTGATTACTCGGGGAACTGCGGTAACATCTCTTCGGCAGTGGGGCCCTTTGCCATCGCCGAGGGTCTGGTGCCGGCGGTGGAGCCGATCACCAGGGTTCGTATTTACAATAAGAACACCGGCAAGATCCTGATTGCCGAAGTACCTGTATCTGGAGGCAACGTGCAGGTTGAGGGGTCGTACGAGATTGACGGGACGCCCGGAACCGGTGCCAAAATACTCATGGACTTCGCCGGCACGGTCGGGTCTGCCACCGGCGAGATGCTGCCTACAGGCAGGCCGAAGGATCTGCTGCAGGTCGAGGGCGTGGGAGCGCTGGAGGCATCAATCGTGGATGTAGCCAATCCGGTCGTCTTTGTAAGGGCAAAGGATCTGGGACTGACCGGTATCGAGACCCCGGCGGATATTGACAGCAATGCAGATTTGCTGGCAACTCTCGAGCGCATCCGGTCTCTGACTGCGGTGATGATCGGCATGGCCACATCCCCGGAGGAGGCAACATCCAAGTGCCCGGCCTTCCCGATGGTCGCCTTCGTGAGCGCGCCGCGTGATTATCGGGCTTTTTCCAGCGGGCGCATGGTGCTCCAGCAGGATGTCGACTTGGTATCCAGGCTGATGTACATGCAGGTGATGCACAAAACATACGCCGGAACGGGAACTACGTGCACCGGGGCGGCTGCCAGAATTCCCGGCACTATCGTCAACGAAGTATGCGCCGGTGACGGTCCAGTGGTCCGGATCGGGCATCCCTCGGGAGTGATTGAGATTGAGGTGGGCATCGCTTGCCAGAATGGGATGGTCGTGCTTCAGCGTGCGGCTTTTGGACGGACGGCCAGGCGCATCATGGATGGCCGTGTTTATGTGACATCCGACTGAGGCAAAGAGCAGGATCACAAAGCAGCGCAAGGTGTCGGTTATATTGTGGTGAGATCTCGGACAACGGCCACCTAAAGCGCGACTGAAGCAAGGAGGTTTCAGGATGCAGAGCATTGTGGCGCAAGGCACTTGCCTGATGATCTACGACCTAGGGAGCACTTTTACAAAGGTCACCGCCTTTACTTTAAAAGACGGGGATCTGGTTTTCACTGGCCGGTCACAAGCGCCGACAACGGTAGACAATATTGTGATCGGGATGCAGAATGCACACTATAATCTCCTCAATGCCTTGGATGTCAAAAGTATGCAGAGCGACGAGACATATGCTACCAGCAGTGCTGCCGGAGGGCTGCGCATGGTGGCCATGGGCTACATGCCCAGAGTTACAGCCAAGGCTGCCAAGGAGGTGGCCATGAGTGCCGGCGCTAGGGTGCTGGAGATCGTCTCCTATGAAGATGAGCCCGGGTTTAAAATTGAAGTGCTGCAGGAGATCAAACCGGATATTATCCTGCTGGCTGGCGGTACGGATGGAGGAGACCAGGATTCGATGGTGCACAACGCTGGCGTGATCCTGGAGAGTAAGATCGATACAGCGGTCATCGTTGCCGGCAATGTGGATGCACAGGCCAGAATCGGGCAGATCCTGGAAAGCGGCAATGTCAAAGTCGTCAGAGTTCCCAACGTGATGCCTACCATTCATCAACTGAATGTCAGACCGGCCCGTCAAGCCATCCATGAGCAGTTCATCCGCCAGATTACCAGGGCCGGCGGGCTCCGCAAGATCAGCGAGACCGTCAGCAACGGGAAGGTACTGCCAACGCCAGGGGCAGTGTTGATGGGCGCCGAACTGCTGGCGCTGGGCGTCGATGGTCTTGACGGGGTGGGAGACCTGCTGCTGGTTGATGTGGGAGGGGCGACGACGGATGTCCATTCGGTGCTGTTCTCCCTGCAAGACATTCCGGATGAGGAAAAAGGGCTGATCGTAAGCAACGAGAAGCAGGCGCTGTACCGTACCGTAGAGGGCAATCTGGGCGTCAGGATCAGCGCCGGCGGAATCTTGGACACTGCGGGGCCGGCATTGATATTGCGCCAAGTGGATCTCGCCGGATCCGATTTAGAACAACAATTGTGCAATTATGCAGCTTATCTGGAGAAGAATCCGGATCATATCAGTACCATCGATACGGAGCAATTGTTCGACGAGGGATTGACAATAACTGCTCTGCAGATTGCTCTCAAGCGCCACGTCGGGTACTTGTCCCGGGAATACGATCCGGTGGCGGGGATAGCACCGGGAACTCCCGTTGGGCGGGACTTGAGAAAAGTGTCCCGGGTTGTCGGAGTAGGAGGAGTGTTCACGCATTCAGATTATGGCAAGGCGGTCAGGATCTTGACCAGAGCGCTGGCGAACCCCGGCTGGTCGCTACTGCCAAAGCAGCCGGAACTGATCATTGACAACGATTACCTGATGTATGCCATAGGTGTTTTAAGCCAGATGTATCCGGCAGCGAGCCTACGGTTTGCCAAGCGCTATCTCAAGCTGGAAGATGGAGGAACAGGAAATGAATGCTAGAAAGAAACTACGACAGCTAATGAGCCGCCCCGGGATTTTGGTGGCGCCGGGCGCCCATGATGCGCTGACGGCCAAAATTATTCAGCAGGTCGGATTCGATGCCGTTTATCTGACAGGCTATGGGCAGGCTGCCAGCACTCTGGGGCAGCCGGATGTCGGGTTGCTGACCATGACGGAAATGGTTACGAGGGTTCATAATATCGCCGGGGCCGTGGATGTGCCCGTGATCTGTGATGCAGACACCGGTTTCGGCAATAGTCTGAACGTGATGCGCACAGTCCGGGAATACGAGGCGGCCGGGGCGGCGGCGATCCAGATTGAAGACCAGGTGATACCCAAGAAATGCGGGCATATGACCGGCCGTCAGGTGGTGCCGACTGAGGAGATGGTGGACAAGATCAGGGTTGCCGTTGCCGTCAGAACCGATCTCGATCTGATGATCATCGCCCGTACCGATGCCAGAACATTGCTTGGCATGGAAGAGGCGATCGCCAGGGGCAAGGCCTATGAGCAGGCGGGAGCGGACATTATCTTTGTGGAGTCTCCGGAATCGGTGGCGGAGATGAAAATGATCACTTCTAGCTTTAAGGCGCCTGTGCTGGCTAACATGGTGGAAGGCGGACGGACGCCGCTACTGGATGCTGCAGAACTGGAACAACTTGGTTATAGCCTGGTGATCTTCCCTACAGCCTCGACCTACGTCATAGCCGACGCTGTGCGGCATTTGATGCTGGAGTTGAAACAAACAGGCACCACCAAGCACATGATAGATCGGATGATTTCTTTTGAAGAGTTCAACGGCCTGCTGGGACTGCCGCGTATCAGGGAGATCGAGAAAGGCAACTACAGCATGCTGAAGGCTTGATGGCAGGGCGAAAAAGTGAAGGAGCGCAGCCAGACGTTGCACAGGGAAGATGACACGGCATAAGCAAATAAAGTCATTAAGCCGGGGTCATCATAAAATGAGCGTACGCCGAAGTTTAAAGGTTACGTAAGCGCAACTCTTTTGGGCCAGAGACGTTACTGGGCATACGGCTATGGCCGCTTCCCGACAGCAGAGAAGGAGCCGGGCAAACAGCAATGGCAAGAAAATGGCGCCAGAAGAAGCGATGGAATAAAAAGCAATACTGAAGTGAGAGATCCGATAGTTAAATCGCCAAATAAAGGATATAGCGATATTATCTGGTATGACTTACGTGAATACTGTAGGGATTGTAAATAATTTATGTATACAGTATATATATGTTCATAAGATTGTTTTATTAGTTTACATGGAATAAAGTAAGGATTGTTGATAACAACAACGCTGTTGTAGAAAAAGGGATAATGGAGTCCCCCAAAGGGTACTCTATTTTTTAATTTCCCAGCAAATCTACTGTACTGATTGGTTGTAAGAAACAAGTTCACCTAAATAACGGTAATCCAATCGGTCGGCAAGATATTTAGTGGTAACGCCATAAATAGGCATTATTTTATATTTACCATTGTTGGGGGTGAGATATTGGATGTAAAGTAGTTGATCGTAGATATTTGGTCGAATATTAGTATGAAAAGAAATAATCACTAAGAAAGGTGGCTAAATTCAGTGAGAAGAAACAAATACCTATCATTTTTGGCAATATTCGTGTGTTTGATTCTGCTACTAAGCGGTTGCAGTGCCAAAGGAATGACAAGTAACAACAATACTGCCAATAAGCCTATTAAGATTGGTTTTCTAGTGGACAAAACAGGGGCCCTTGCCGCGTACGGGTATGCTCATGAGCAGGTAGCAAAGGCTACCGTACAGACTATCAATCAATCCGGCGGAGTAAGCGGAAGACAGTTAGAACTTGATATCAAGGATACTCAGAGTAATGCCAACATAGCTGCTGTCCAAGCCCGGCAGCTAGTGGAAAATGACGATGTCGACTTTCTGATGGGAACCAACACCTCAGCGGTAGCCACTGCCGTAGCGCCGGTGGCCAAGGAACTTCAAACAGTATACTTCCCAACAACCGGTTATTTCCCTGAAAGTGGCGGGTCTGTGGTAAATTCACCTAACACAGAAAATCGCTGGGTTTTTGACTTTAACACCAATGTACACCAGGAAGCGCTGGGCGTGGCGAGCTTTATCAAGAACGACCTGAAGGTTAACAATTGGGCTACTGTCGTTGTGGATTACGATTGGGGATGGGACGATGAACACTATTTCGCGGAGGCGGCAAAAGAGGACGGGATTAACATTACGGCAGCGATCAGAGTTCCTCTGGGTACCGATAACTGGGTGCCCTATCTGTTAAAACTACCGCCTCAAACCAAGGGTGTCTATTTCGCAAACTTTGGAACGGATTTTCTGGCCTTCAACAGGGATTTGGCTGCCGTCAGGCCGGATATAGTAAGAATTGGGGCTAACTACGTTATTTCAGGTCAAGATATATCCCAGCTCGGGAACTCGGTAAACGGGTTATATGTTGTCTCTGGCGATCCTACCTGGGATACGACGGATCAGTTCGATCTTGCCTATCGGAAAGCTATTGGTATGAAAGATAACGTTGAAACCGCAACGGGAAAAGTGCTCATTCCCTCGTATCAATGGTCCTCGTGGGAGACCCTATACGCTATCCGTGATGTCGTTGTAGCCAGTGGATGGAAGAGCAAGAATGATAATCTCAAGTTCATTCAAACGCTAGAAAATATGAAATTCAAGGGCAGCCTGGCTTATCCGGCTGGCGACAGCTATTTCCGGCCAGCCGATCATCTGAGCGTCAAAAGTGACTTTATAGAAAAGATAAATGACTCAAAAATATCGGTCATCAAGGATCTCCCGGCAGATAGTATGGCTTACCCGGCGACTATCAATCTGCCGCAAGACCAGCCCTTTACGGCACAGTGATCGATGCGTCAAGAGCTATAAAAACCGGCTGAGGATGCATGACCTCGGGTCATACCCCTGCATGGATGACCCGAGGTCATACCTCAGGTTTCAAAATGATGGATGCACCAGAAAGATTGATAAGCTTGCCGATGGGGGGAAGGCTGTTTGGGAAAAACTTACTCGGAATGGACGCCGGTTTTTCAGTTGGTGCGCAGTCAAAGTGCTTTATTGATAATCGACATGCAACGCGGCTTTATTGAGGAAGGCGCTGCGCTGGAAGTACCGATGGCCCGCAGGCAAGTTGGTACTACCAAGGAGTTGATAGGCTTTTGCCGGGGATTAGGCATCCCGGTTCTTTATAGTGTTTTTTGCCTGGCTGATGATTTCCAGTATGAATTTTATACGAAGATGGCTCATCAAAGAGGCCTGAAAGTTGGCAGACCAGAATGTCAATTCTGGGATGGCAAGCCGGAAACGGAAATTATCAACGAATTGCAACCGCTGCCCAACGAACGGGTGATTAAGAAGTGCGGGTATGATTGCTTTGCAGGAACTGAATTGGACACAGTCCTGAAGTCGCTTAAGGTAAACTTCTTGATAATCGCGGGCACGGTGCTCAATTGGTGCGTAGACAGCACGGTCAGGGGGGCCTTCCACCGCCACTATAACGTGGTTGTTGTGGCGGATGCCGTCAGTTCCTACGATCATGCCGGAGGTACTGCAGAAGACTGGCAACGAATGGAATTAAACTTTTTTTCCGAGGCCTTTGGCCGGGTCATGCCTGCCGCAGAGATCATGCGAGAACTAAGTCTTAGAAAAGGGTGATATCTTGCACGGTTCATTGGAAACACTGTACTTTTTACTGTTTGACGGCTTTATCTGGGGGCTGATTATAGCTCTGATTGCGCTGGGTTTATCTTTGATCTTTGGTATCATGGGGATCATCAACATGGCTCATGGGGATATTTTTATGATTGGCGGTGTATTGACCGTGGTGCTCGTGGCCCGTATCGGCAATTTATGGCCACTGTTAATAATTATCCCGCTAATTGTAGGAATATCTGCGTTGCCGGTTGAACGCTGGATCCTGCGGCCATATGAAGGAAAGCCTTTAACAACAATGATCGCTACCATTGGAATCTCATTTATTATCGAGGAGATAACGCTGATCTTTTTTGGCGGAGCTGCGCATATGGTGCATGAACCAACGACCTTTACGGTTCATCTTCTGGGAATAAATTACCCCGGATATAACATCATTGCCGGACTGGTAAGTATGATTTGCATCCTTCTTTTGTGGTCTGGGCTGCGCTTAACCAAAATAGGGGTTTACATCAGAGCGACCATTGAAGAACCTGAAATGGCGGATGCCATCGGGATAAACACCGGACAGATTAGAAGCCTGACATTTGCGGCCGGGGCAAGCCTGGCGGCTTTCGGAGGAGTATTGGCGGCGCCTATCCACCAGGTATCCTATCTTATGGGGCAAGATGTGATACTCTTTTGTTTTATTGTTGTTATCGTGGGGGGCTTGGGAAATTTAATGGGGACTCTCGTGGCAGCCGTATTCTTATCCGCCGTTCAGGAGGGCTTGAGCCTGGTTTTCACCCCTGTCAACTCAAATGTGATAATCTTATTACTGATGGCGCTTATTCTTGTGATTAAGCCAAAGGGGATGTTTTCTTCTTGAACAAGATCATGTATTTTTTACGAATGCGATCCGTTGTCCTGATTATTGTTTTATTGGCTTTAATTGCGGTTGGTTTATGTGTAAAATCCAGTTTTCTATCGATATTAATCACGATGATTACATATTGCATCTACGCCCTGGCCTATGACTTGCTTCTAGGATATGCAAATCAGCCAAGCTTGGGCCAATCCTTGTTTTTTGGACTGGGAGCCTATGGAATGGTGTTGCCGATTATTTATTGGCACTTTGGTTTCTGGGGTTCGCTGGGAGTGGCCCTGGTTGTTGGTGCAGCGGGGGGACTTCTGGTCGGGTTTGTAGCTGTCCGGTTAACGGAGGCCTATCATGTCATCTTTACGGCTGTAATTGCGTCCGTGATGTTACTTTTGGCCAACAATTACACTCCCATAACGGGTGGCAGCGGTGGTTTGTCCTTTCAGGTAGCGCCCTTCTTTTCTGGATGGATAAAGCTAACAGTATACAGCATTGCCGCTAATTATTTCTTGGTATTGGCTTTTGGCGTAGCAGTGTTTCTGTTGCTCACGAGGTTGGTGTCCAGTCCTCTTGGCAAGGTATGGGTAGCCATCCGGGAAAATGAGCAGCGGGTGGTATCCCTTGGCTATAACGTATATTGGTATAAGCTGGCAGCATTTGTAGCGGCGAGCATGCTTACTGCATTGGCCGGAGCCCTTTATGTTATTTCTTTACGTTATGTTAGCGCGGATTGTTTTGACTTTCAATGGTCGGTGCTGCCCTTTGTTTGGGTTCTGATCGGTGGGATTGGTACTCTTATAGGACCCATCATCGGTGTGGTTTTATTTACCCTGTTCCAATTTTATGTTAGCGACTGGTGGAGCCATTATCTGATTCTTTTCGGCGTTTTGATACTGGTAATTTTGAGATGGGCTCCACAAGGCATAATGGGCTATTATGAAAATATAAGAACAAACAAGATCCTTAAGGGGGGCGGGGAACACGCCAGCTAAAAAAAGTGCCATTCTAAAGATAAAAGATCTGGCAGTGCAATTTGGCGCTTTTACTGCGCTAGACGGCGTGGATATCGAGGTCGAACCCGGAGAGGTACACTCACTTATTGGACCAAATGGCGCCGGAAAAACAACCTTGTTAAACACCATTGCGGGAGACGTTAAACCGACGAGAGGACGGATTGTTTTTGACAATGAAGATGTCACCGGACTTTTACCGCATATGTGCGTTCAGAAGGGAATCTCCAGGACATTCCAGATACCTAATGTGATGCCAGGCATAAAAGTATGGGAAAGTGTTTGGCTGGGGATCAATTCAAAGGCCAAGATTTCCTGGCACCCGTTCGTGGGGGCGAAATATGCAGATGCTATCGCCAGAAAAGTGAGGGAACTTTGTCAGATCGTTGGCTTGGAAGAAAGCATGGATGAATTGGCCGGCAATTTATCGCATGGCGATCAAAAAATACTGGAGATTGCGATGGCTATGAGTTTGGACGGGTCTCTACTGCTCCTTGATGAGCCGACGCAAGGGGTCAGTCCTGGTGAGATTGATACCTTTATGTCGATTATCAAGAAAGTATCGGAAACAAAGACTGTTTTAATGGTTGAGCATAATATGGATGTTGTTTTGGGCGTTTCAGACAGGGTGACCGTCTTAGATCATGGCAGGGTTATTGCCAATAGTACCCCGTCAGAGGTTGTTAATGATGAACAAGTAAGGCAGGTTTACCTAGGCACGACGGATGTATAGTAAAATTTGTCTGACAGGCAAACCAAAGCATTTAAGGGGTGACTTTGTTGCTTGATATCAAGGATATTCATGTTTACTACGACAAAAGTTATATCTTGCGCGGGGTGTCTTTAAAGATTGAAAAAGGGGAAATTGGCTGCCTGTTTGGGCGTAATGGAGCCGGTAAAACGACGACCCTGAAAACGATTATGGGTTTGGTTAACCCCAGGCAGGGCGAAATATTTTATGACGGCAAGGATATTACCGGATTGCGGCCATATCAAAGGGCGAGAGGCGGGATTGGTTTCATACCCCAAGATAAGCTGCTCTTTAAAAAAATGACGGTGTATGAAAACCTGCTGACCGGGAGTAAGGGCCAAAATCACGGTCAAACGTGGGATATGGTCCTCGAACTGTTTCCAGATTTGAGAGAGAAATTATCGAGGAAGGCGGGGTCGCTTAGCGGGGGACAACAGCAAATGTTGGCCATTGCCAGGGCCTTATTGATCAACCCCGATTTATTAATATTGGATGAGCCAAGTATCGGTCTGATGCCAATAATGATTTCCAGCCTGGCTGAAGTGATCACGAAATTGAATGGGGTTGGGATTACGGTTCTGCTGGTAGAAGAAAAAATCCCCTTTGCCTTGAGGCTGGCTCATCGGATTTACGTTATGGACGTGGGGAAAATAGTTTATCAGGGAATGGCGGGGAGCATTGATGAGAATGAGTTGTTGTCCCACTATCTTGGGGTCAATCAGCGATAAATATAAAATTCGGTTCGATTAGATAGTGTATGAAAACGTAAGTTTTGGCAAGGGGAGGCTGGCGGTCGAGCGAAAAGACAGGTGCATGCCGGATCGGCCTTTCACCAAAACCTGAAGCGATTGCCAAGCTGAGCGCCAAATGGCCTCTGCGGGGTGCTGATTTGTGGCATCTATCTCTGCCGTATCCTTGAAATCGCATCTGTCGGAACTCTCGCTGCTCACTGTCGATGCTCGCTTGCAAGCGGAAGTGGCCGGTCAAGATCTCCGGCATTGACATTCCCCTCCCCAAGGATGTTGGAAAGTACTCGCTAAGAGCTTTTGGTACCGCAGCAGGGTTTTTACAGTAAAACATTATAAAAAGACGGCCCCGGCTAATTACGGGGCCGTCTTTGATTTTGACAAGATTGATACTCTAGAATACCTTCTTGCTGTCCATGTAGCCCTGGATGTAATCCAGAGTCTCACCGAAGCGCTGGAAGTGCACCACCTCGCGTTCCCGGAGGAACCTCAGGCTGTCCTGCAGGTCCGTATCGTCGGTGAGACGGATCAGGTTCTCGTAGGTGGCCCGGGCTTTCTGCTCCGCCGCCATATCCTCATGCAGGTCGGCGATCGGGTCGCCCATGGTGTTGATGTAGGCGGTCGTGAAGGGAACGCCGTTGGAGTCGCTGGGGAAGATACCGCTGTCCCAGATGGCGTAGTGTCCCCCGTAGTCACCCGCTTCGATCTGGGCGATAGTGACGCCCTGTGTCAGCTTGTAGATCATGGTGGCGATCATCTCCCAGTGCGCCAGTTCCTCGGTGCCGATGTCGGTCAGGATTCCTTTGCCGCGTCCGGTGGGCATGGTGTAGCGTTGAGAGAGGTAGCGTACCGAGGCGCCCAGTTCTCCATTGGGACCGCCGAACTTCCTGTTTTATACAATCACGTAATCATCTTAAACCTCTGCTCAGGGCGATATATGACGTTTTATAGAGAATATCAGAATATTATGATACCTGGCCAGTCGGGCGGCGTTTATGGTAGATTTTAGAATTCTTAATACCATGTAATTGATTGCTCGCTAACCCAAGGATATAATGGGAGCAGGATGTAGTTGCTGTGACTGCCGATCTTGACCGACTGGTCGAAGAAATTGAGGCTTTTCCGAGGGGAAAAAGCTCCAATTGGTTGAGCGCTTGGAGCAAGGCGGTTTTTTAATGACGATCGATCAGATTGGACACCGGAAAGGAAGAAGACCATAGGAGGAATAAGCGAGGATAATCATGGTAGATTTTCGACAGCCCATCCAGGTTCCAACGGGAGATCCCTGCTACGTTTTGCGGGCTCGATAAATGAAAATGACTTGATAGCAATTCAGAGAGCTATTGAAGAATGGTGCAAAGCAGTTGACCAAGAAGGTTGGTGGGTATCTGCTTGGTGCAAATATAATCATCGCGCTCTTTGCTCAAGATACTGAAGTAAAAGATAGGTTGCATAGCGAGATTGAGATCTACATGCCGGTCATCGTGGTCGGAGAGATGTTCTTTGGTTTCTCCAAACAGTAGCTATCCTTAATCGGATGAAACAACTGCCAGGCATTACGGATCAATTAAGCAGGAAGGCACCCCTATTCCCGATAACGATTGAATATGCGCGATAGGTTGGGAAAGGCAACTGTAACTTACTTTGCTGGATTCGAGGCTGAAAAGATTATTTGCGGGAAAAACTACCTAGACATGGGCAGCAAGGGTGATTTACAAAAATAATTTGAGCTTGCCACCTCTATTTCAAGCCCCGGAAAGGCGTTTACTGCAGGATAAATATGTGTAGACGGAGAGCCCTCGCTATAAAAGATTGAATAATAAATAGCTTTGAACGGTCGGATTCTTATTTGAGAAAATCAGTTTTGGAGATGGTACAAGTGGGAAATGCGAGTCAGGTAAATACCGGAACTAATTTAAGAATAGAGTGGGAAAGATTTATCTCTCACGGGATAATGCCAAAAGGGGTGCGGGCAGCTATTCTCCAGTCGTGGTTGAGGAGTAAAAGGCTGGATGTCGATCCTTACGGCGGGAAAAGCGGCAGGGTGCTCTCAATTGTCGAGTTGAAAAGGCGCATTCGAGACAATGAACTGTTGATTAAAATCGTCCAAGAAATCCTGAAGGGTGTTTGCTGGACTTCCAGCAGCAGCGGTTATCTATTTTATCTTACGGATCAAGACGCAAATCTCTTGTATATTTGCGGTGACAAAAAGCTGGCAAGGGATTTTGAATTAAACATAAATTTTGGAGTCGGGGTCAATTGGGGGGAGCAGGCGGTAGGAACCACGGCAGTATCTGTTGCCCTAATGGAAAAAATACCGGTGTTTTGGATATCTGAGGAAAAGTACTGCTTTCTGTTAAAGGAGACGGGATGTGCGTGTGCGCCTATTCAAAGGAAGGACGGCAGCGTTGCCGGCATTTTAGGTGCGGCAACCGATTTTGCCGGGCTAGGGAAAGCTGACCGTCCTGTTTACGATTTTCTTCTGACAGCTGCTTTTGCGGTGCAGGCCTGTCTCAGGCAGTTGGAAATCGAACGGGATTTTGAGAGCACAACGAAAAGATTTAAGGCGGTAATCGATGAAATTTCCGACGGGATTATAATTACCGATAAAAATGGTCTCGTTGTAAATATTAACAAGGGTTTCGGCTCTCTTTTCGGCGTGGATATTACCGATGGGGTAGGCAAGCACGCTGGCTCAGCTTTCCCTCAGGCTAATTTTGTTTTAGACAGGACGGTTCTTCCTGGCGGCAAGAATAAATTCTATGAAGGATGTATTGTTGGCAGAAGCCTTTGTCTGGAGAATGAAAGCGGCACACGGGAGTATTTGGTTGGGATTTTTCAGAAGTACAGAGAGCAAATGAAAGCTCGGTCAGAAACTGCTACAAGCAGTTTCTCCAGGGCAAATATTGTGTTTGACGATATAATGGGCAAGAGCGTGGACATGATGAGGGTTAAAAGCAGCGCTCTGATTGCTGCCAAGGAGAACTATGAAGTTGTGATTCAGGGTGAAACAGGAACCGGAAAGGAAATGTTTGCACAGGCCATACATAATGCCAGCCGCAGGGCAAATCGGCCGTTCATCGCGATTAACTGTGGAGCCCTTCCGGGGGAACTGATAGAAAGCGAGCTTTTCGGCTACGAAGGCGGAGCGTTTACGGGAGCGCGCCCAAATGGATGCCCGGGCAAGTTTGAAATGGCCGATGGAGGAACATTGTTTTTGGATGAAATAGGGGAGATGCCTCTCAAGATTCAGGTAAAACTCTTGAGGGTACTACAGGAAATGAAATTCATGCGGGTGGGTAGCAGCCGCGCTATTGCTGTTGATGTTCGGGTGATCGCGGCAACCAACAGAGATCTCGAGGAAATGGTCAGGAATGGCGACTTCAGGGATGACCTGTACTGGCGTTTGAACGTGCTGGCGCTACGCATCCCTGCGCTGGTTGAGCGCCAAGAAGATATTCCAGATCTGATCAGCCATTTCTTAGAGCAGCATGTAAAGGAGCGCGGCCTCAAATACACATTGAGCGACGGCGCCTATAATATGCTAATTTCATACCACTGGCCCGGAAATGTCCGAGAACTCGAAAATGTTCTGAAGAGGGCCGTTGTGTATGCTGAAGACGGTCTGATCCTGCCTGAGCATTTACCGGAATATCTCACCAGAAAAGAAGTGCATCAGGTCTCTGAGGCATTGGACATGCCGCTTCAGGATGCTGAAAGAGGAGCAATTTTACGGGTTCTTGAATCCAGCAAGGGAAACCTGAGCAGGACGGCTAAAATATTGGGGATTAGCCGTGCAACCTTATACAGCAAGATCAAAAGGTATCGGATCGAGTGTTAAAAAATTAGACAATCTGCGAATATTTTATACAGCCCAACGTGCGCTCCGAGCAATTAAAACCCCTGAGATTCAGGGGTTTTTCTTTGGCATGGGTTTTGCTGTATTAAAAAGCATCGTCGACGCAAGAAGAACGAAATACCTCATGGAGGAGTGACGCTCAGACACAACAACTTGGCTAGCAACTCGGCGGTAGGCAATAAAACAAGAGAAGAAAAGAGGGCTAAACCAAATGCCAGAGAACGCAAAGCCTGCACCGGCATATTTGCTGGGAACCGATGAGAAGCAGAAATGGATGGGAGATTATTTCTTTGCGCCCAGAGGGCTCGGGTTTCTGGAGCCTGGAATCGTCGGATTGGACGACGCCAAGATGAGCGCCTACAACGTGGCCAAATCATCTTATCAGATCCATCCCGAGGTTTTCAATATGGATTATCTCTCCAAGGCCGTGGGACTGGGAAGGGACGAGATTATTCAACGCATGCACAGGCTCTACGATGAGCACCTGATTGTGTACGTGATGAATCCCGCCGTTTCCGTCTATGGCTGGGGACTTTATTACTGGCTGGTCAAACTGAGGGAGGGCACTGCGCCGGAGACTAAGGCAAAGCTGGCGGAGTGGTTCCAGGACAAAGACGATATCTGCACGGGTTATGAATGCAAAGGTGACTTTGATTTCTTTAACGGCAACCATATGAGGGTCATCGACAACCTGTTGGCAGATGTGATTGAACCCTGGAAAAATAATCCGGAAGTGGAGTATGTCCATCTCTGTCCGATTCGCCGTTGCCTACGGGAATCACATATCAACATGTTTGATTTCTCTGGAGAGGGCTACCGGGAGGTCGTGTGGGGCAAGGACGAACTGGCAAAACTGGCCAAACACCAGGACAAGATGGACATGCTGGACTTGAAAATCTTGCAGGCCCTGAACGCCAAGCGGCCGATGGAAGAGGTTTTTGATTTCAAGGTCCTATCCGAAATTTCCGGACTCGACCCGAAAGAGATGCTGAGCGGCATTAAGGAATTGGTGGAAACCAAACGCATTATCGTACCCTTGTTCCATCTCAACTTCATGAAGCTGGGCCTGACAAATCATGTCTTCGTTATCCGCCTGTTTCAGAATGTCCCCTGCTGCCGCAAGGCGCAGATCACCGACGAGTTGTCGCGAATTGCAGAATTTAACACTATCATGGAATTCAGCGATTCCTTCTATGACATCATTGCCTGGGCCTACAACGAAGTCAACGATATCAAGGCTTTGAAGGAAAAAATCTATTCCTACAGCGAGATCGAGGACGTCAAGGAGGCCGATATGAACCGCATGTTCAGGCGTTGGGTCTGCCGCCTGGACGACCAGAACGGTTTCTGGGAGGAATGTATGTTCACGGACGATTTTCTCCAGGACCGCACCGAAAAGAATGGGGTAAGATGCTGCCACGCCAGGAAGGAGGGGGAATAAATGAAAATCGACGCCCCGCGCCAGTATGTTATCGATAATTTGAAGTATGCTCTTAATCCCTCTTCAATTGCGGTTGTCGGTGCTTCCCGTTATTCCAGCAAAGTCGGTTATAAGGTGATCGAGGGCTTGAAAAACTGGGGTTACAAGGGAACAATCTACCCGGTCAATCCCCGTGCGAATCAGATCGGTGGTCTGAGGGCATATAAGACTATACTGGATATTCCTGGCCCCGTAGATCTGGTTTTTGTGGCTGTGCCCGCTCATTTGGTCAAAATGGTCCTAGAACACGCCGTAACTAAGAAAGCCAAAATTGTCGTTATCGCTACCAGTGCTTTTAAGGAAATCGGCCGGGTAGATTTGCAAGACCGTTTGACACAATTCTGCCGGGATAGTAGGCTCCCCCTGATCGGGCCCAATCTGGTGGGAATGGGCAGCCCCTATCTCAACTTCAACTGCGGTTTCATTCCCTATCTGCCCATCAAGGGCCCGGTTGCGATGATTTCCCAGTCTGGAGCAAACTTGCTGGCTGCTCTGGGAGCGTCTAAGACCACCAACTTCGGCATGAGCTTCTTCGTGGGCTTGGGTAACAAGGCTGACGTCGATTTTTCCGAGTTTATCGTTTATGCAGAAAACGACTCGAACACCAAGTGTCTGGCAATCTATCTGGAAGGAATGGACTCTCCGGAGGCTTTTATCAAGGCCTGTCGGTCTGTTGTTCCCAAAAAGCCTGTCGTCACTATCAAAGTTGGCGGTTCACAGATCGGCGTTAAAGCAGCTTTTGCCCACACGGCCTCTGAAAACCAGGGCACGAGCGATGATTACTTCGATAAGATTTTCGAGCAATGCGGAGCTATCCGAGCTACCACCTGGCAGGAGTTTTTAGATATTTCCCTGGCTTTGGGAATGCAGCCCGAGTTGAAAGGGGACCGCATCGTCATGATCACAAACGGTGGCGGTTCGGGATTGCTGTCCTGCGATCACTTTGAAAGATGTGGCGTGCCCATGCATGAATTGAAGGTGATGTCTCCCAATTTAGGGCAGAGAATAAGGACCTACATGCCCATGTTCGGCTCGCCGCTAAACCCGGTGGACATCGCCGGTACTGCCAGCCCCGTTCAGTACAAGGGAGCCTTGCGGCAAGCCATGCGAGATTCCAATGTAGATATGGTTTACTGTTCTATCTGCCCTACAGCCGTGACTGACGTGCCGGCCGTTGTCGATGTCGCCATCGAGATGTATGACACCTATAAATATCTGGGTAAGCCCTTTGTCATGGAATGCCAGGGTGGGGCCGAATGCCATGAAGCGATTATGAAGCTCAGGGATCATGGTATTCCCGCCTATCCTACTCCGGAACAGGCTGTTAACGCTATTGTAGCTCTGCGCAAATATGCAAAGATCAAAGAGAAACTCGCAAAAAGATGAGGTAGCAGACGAGTAATCTATTTTCCCTGCTGGAAATCTGCCGGGGGAATTGGTGAAAACGCCGGCAAGCGGTGTTCAAATGGATCTTTGCTTCAGTGGGGGATTGCTTCCCCCGCTGAAGCTTAGAGCCAGCTAATACAGTCCTCTGTAAATCGGCAGGCCGTCCTTGCGATTTTTTCTCCCTTTGAAGAAGTTTTCCGGTGATGCCGGCACATGGTATCCAAGTATTCCCGGCGATCCTTCATCGACGCACTCAAGACGCATTCCCCCGGTAAGATTTCGTCGTGAGTTAGCCGGATCTCTTTGGGTAAGATTATAGGTGAGTGATCGCAGGGTAATTCAGCAAAGCATTGAAACAAGAGCAGTCAAATTACTTCGAAAGGAAAAGGCGGTTTTAAATGGACATCACATTAGACAACCAGGTTTTCTGGATATTCGCACTGATCATCGTAGCTGGGACAATGCCTTTCATCTACAAAGAAAAGAGTAAAAACATGAAGAAGTTAGTGCTTGGAGGACTATGCAGTTTACCTCTGGCGTTGCTCTCGCCGATGATGGCCTTTGCCAGCGAGGCAAATTTGAAGATTCCCTCTCTCAGCCAGAACCAGAATAATTTGCTGCTCATCGGGATCGTCGTTTGCCTGCTGGGCATGCTGTTCGGCCTCTACCAGTTCACCAGGGTCAACAAAATGCAAGCCCACCAATCAATGCTGGATGTGGCGAACACCATCTATGAGACCTGCAAGACCTACCTCATTCAACAGGGTAAATTCCTGCTAATACTGTTTGCCTTTATCGCTGTCTGCATCGCTTTCTATTTCGGCTTTTTGCAGCAGACCTCCGTGGGCGGCGTCTTGCTCATCCTGGGTTGGACGGTGTTGGGCATTCTCGGATCGTACAGCGTCGCCTGGTATGGCATCCGCATGAACACGCTGGCCAACAGCCGGACCGCCTTTTGCGCCCTCGAGCGCAAACCCCTCAAGCTCTTGAATATCGCCCTCGATGCCGGAATGAGCATCGGAGTGCTTCTGGTCTGCGTCGAGTTGATCATGATGCTGATCATCCTGCTGTTCGTTCCTAGGGGCCTGGCCGGGGCCAGCTTTGTCGGGTTTGCCATCGGCGAGTCCCTCGGCGCCAGCGCCTTGCGGATTGCCGGCGGCATCTTCACCAAGATCGCCGATATCGGTTCTGACCTGATGAAAATCGCTTTTGGCATTAAAGAGGACGACCCTCGCAACCCGGGCGTGATCGCCGACTGCACGGGAGATAACGCCGGCGACAGCGTGGGGCCGACCGCAGATGGCTTCGAAACCTATGGTGTTACCGGTGTGGCGCTGGTCTCCTTCATCGTCCTGGCCGTCGGCCTGCTTCCCGGAATGTCCGACGCCTTGAAAATTTCCCTGCAAACCACCCTGCTAACCTGGATCTTCGTCATGCGCGTCCTGATGGTCATCACATCGGTGGCCTCATTCTACATCAATAAGGCTTTCAGCCAGGCCCGCTACAGCAACAAAGACAACTTCGATTTTGAACAGCCCCTCAGCAGTCTGGTGTGGATCACCTCCATTCTGTCCATAGTGGTCACCTTCGCCGTCAGTTTCTTCATCCTGGGTCCCGGCTCGGGTGCGCCGGCCGAACTTCAGAGTCTCTGGTTCGTGCTTGCCATCATCATCAGTTGCGGCACCCTGGGAGCGGCCCTGATCCCTGAATTCACCAAGTTATTTACCAGCCCCAAATCGGCCCACGTGGCTGAAGTGGTCAAAGCTTCCAGGGAAGGCGGACCATCCCTGAACATCCTGTCCGGTTTGGTTGCCGGCGATTTCAGCGCCTTCTGGATCGGCCTGGTCTTCCTGCTCCTGATGTTCGTCGCCTACTATGCCAGCGGCTACGGCCTGAGCACCATCATGATTTACCCATCCATCTTCGCCTTTGGCCTGGTAGCCTTCGGATTCCTCGGCATGGGCCCGGTGACGATTGCTGTTGACAGCTATGGCCCAGTTACCGATAACGCCCAGTCGATCTACGAATTGTCGCTGATCGAAACCGTTCCCGATGTTGGCAAAGAGATCGAGAAGAAGTTCGGCTTCAAACCGGATTTCGAAAAAGCGAAGTACTACCTGGAAGCCAACGACGGCGCCGGAAACACCTTCAAGGCAACGGCCAAGCCGGTGCTGATCGGAACAGCAGTGGTTGGCGCCACCACCATGATCTTCGCCCTGATCCTGGTGATCCAGGAAGTGCTAGGAGTCAAGCCGGAGGCGATCCTCAACCTGCTTAATCCGTATACCATCCTGGGATTGTTGGCCGGTGGGGCGGTAATTTACTGGTTTACCGGAGCTTCCATGCAGTCCGTCACCACTGGGGCTTACCGGGCGGTGGAGTACATCAAGCAGAACATCCAGCTCGATGAAAATGCCAGCCAGAAGGCGGCCACCGAAAAGTCCAAAGAAGTGGTGCGGATCTGCACCCAGTACGCCCAGAGCGGGATGATCAACATCTTCATCGCCATCTTCTCATTCGCTCTGGCCTTTGCCTGCCTCTCCTCACCCAGAAGCGGCAATGAATCGGTAGCGATGTTCGTCGCCTACCTGATCTCGATCGCCATTTTCGGTCTGTTCCAGGCTGTCTTCATGGCCAACGCCGGCGGGTGCTGGGATAACGCCAAGAAAGTGGTCGAGGTGGACCTGCAGGAAAAGGGCACTGCGCTGCACGATGCCACAGTAGTGGGCGATACCGTCGGCGACCCCTTCAAGGATACTTCCTCGGTCGCTCTGAATCCGATCATCAAGTTCACGACGCTGTTCGGCCTGCTGGCAATGGAGATCGCCATCACCCCCTCGTTCAGAAACGCCGCCCCCGTTGTCGGAGTTGTTTTCCTGCTCATCGCCCTCTTCTTCGTCCGGCGCTCGTTCTACGAGATGAGGATCCCGACAGAGAAATAGGCGATCATATCGAGACAACATCTCCAAGATCAACAGAGCCGTTCTCCCTTGCCGGAGAGAGGCTCTGTGGTAAACCATTCCGGGGCATGATATATTCTATACGATATACTCTTGCAGATCCGATCTGCTTCTATCAGATCGGATCTGGCAAAGGTCAGATCTGTCCGGCAGGCGGGTCGACCAGAATGCGGCAGTGAATGCACTGGACATCGCCTATTTTAATTTATTACTGTCTATTCGCTAGAAGGCTTTCTTGCTGTCCATGTACCCCTGGATGTAGTCCAGGGTCTCGCCGAAGCGCTGGAAGTGGACGACCTCGCGCTCCCGCAGGAACTTCAGACCGTCCATCAAATCGACGTCGTCGGTCAGCCTGATCAGGTTCTCGTAGGTGGCGCGGGCCTTCTGCTCGGCGGCCATGTCCTCGTGCAGGTCGGCGATCGGGTCGCCCATAACGTTGATGTAGGCAGTAGTGAAGGGCACGCCATTGGAATCGCCAGGGAAGATGCCGCTGTCCCAGATGGCGTAATGCGACCCCAGGCCTGCCTGCTTGATATCGGTGATGGAAGCCCCCTTGGTCAGTTTGTAGACCATGGTGGCGATCATCTCCCAGTGCGCCAGCTCCTCGGTGCCGATGTCCGTCAGTACGCCCTTGCCGCGGCCGGTAGGCATGGTATAGCGCTGGGAGAGATAGCGCACCGCCGCACCCAGTTCGCCATTGGGACCGCCAAACTGAGTGTAAATGTACTTGGCCATTTTCGAGTCCGGGTTGGAAACACGGACCGGATATTGGAGCTTTTTTTCATACAACCACATGATATTTTCCTCCTTTCATCGGGGACCTTCCTTGGCATTCATGTGGCATGCCTGGAGCGCGCTCGCTGAAGCGGGCACCCGCCACTAACGTGGATACCCGACCCACTAAAGTGGGTGCCCCGCGCGTCCCCTTTCCTTGATTAGATCTCCCAGGGCCAGGGCTCATCGATCCAGGTCCAGGAAGCAGTGGGCCCTGAATTGCCAAAGTTGGCCAGTGGCCCGTACTGGGCCTCGTAGGTAGCCCGCGCCGTTGCGTACCGGGAGGCGAAATCGTTAAAGGCAGCCAGGGCGTTCTGGTCATTCGGGTGCGTATCCAGGTACAGGTTTAGTTCCACCAATGCAAACTCCAACTCCTGGACTGTCTGCAATGGATTCATGTTTTGCTTGACCAAGGCAATCACCTCTCTATCATTCAAATATCCCGGCTGCTTCAGGCCATTGGCATCGCAGGCGTATAGGGCCGATACAGTTCCGGGAAGAGCGTTCCCTTGCTGAGGGCTTCTGTCAGGCTATACATGTCCCTAAAAACCTGAGGCGGCACATAGGCGGTGGCCAGGGCAACGCCTATATTTCCTGTAGGACCGGGTGCCCCGGGGTATCCCGGGGTTCCAGGGTAGCCGGGCATTCCAGGGTAGCCGGG
>JAHFCR010000014.1:50372-59753 GCA_023249405.1 Peptococcaceae bacterium
TCACTATTTTTCTTACGCGTTTTTGGCATCAGGAACAACTCCTTTAGCGTTAATTGGCATACGCTGTACTACAGGACGGCGTATGCATGATAATTTGGTACATACCCATCATTTGCCACTATTGTATGCATCAGGGATCAGCGTTGCTACTGTTCACCTTTTAGTCGTTGATTCTCCTGCCCAGGTGCATTAATATAATTGAGGGATGCAGGCATGGCATGCGGAAGTGGCATCCCGAGAGAAGGTGCCAGTTGCAAGCATTTCTGATTTTTTTAATGGGTGTGGGCCACCTGATGACCGAGATCAGCGGAGGGGCCCTGCCGATGTTATTTCCGGTGCTGAAGAATGACTTTCATCTCTCGTATACTGCCGTCAGCGTGATCGTCCAGGTGGCCACTCTTAGCGCCACCCTGACCCAACCCCTGTTTGGCATCTGGAGTGACCGTATCTCCAGCCGCTGGTTGCTTTCCACCGGTTGTTTCCTATCAGCCCTGGGGCTGGCTATTGCCGGCTGGGCCGGCAGTTTTGCCGTAGTCTTGCTGGGCGTGCTGATCAATGGGCTGGGAACGGCAGCCTTCCATCCGGAGGCCTCCAGGCAGGCCTTTCTGGCCAGCGACAAGGGGAAGGCCGGTCTCTCACTGTCGATCTTTTCGGTGGGGGGAAGTATCGGTTACGGTCTGGGGCCCCTGGTGGCAACCATGCTTCTGGCCCGCGCCGGCCGCTGGGGAATAGCCGCCCTGTTGGTTCCAGTTGCCATTGCGGCCCTTGTGCTCCAATTTGCGCAACCGGCTCTGTCTCGGTTCAACTCCCGCCCTGGAACAGAGATTAAGAAAGGCTCAACGGCAACAGACCAAAACCCCAGGGCAACGTTGTGTGTATTGGGGCTGTTGGTTCTGTTCGTCACCTTTCGCTCCTGGATCAATACCGGGGTGACCACATTCATGCCGCTCTATTACGTCAACTATCTCCAGGGCGATCCCGCCTTTGCGGGTATTTGGCTGACGATATTTCTGCTGGCGGGCACCCTGGGCATCTTGTCTGGAGCGCCGCTGGCGGAACGGATCGGCAAGAAGGCGACCCTGGGGCTGTCATTCATCGGCCTGATCCCTGCCTTCATTCTCTTCCCCTACGCCGGTGGGCTCTGGAGCCTGGTCCTGGCGGGATGGGCCGGCTTCTTCCTGCTCTCTTCCACTGCTATCGCCATCGTCTATGCCCAGGAAGTGCTGCCGCAACAGGTGGGCCTGGCCGCGTCCCTGATCATGGGCCTGGGGGTGGGTATAGGCAGCCTGGGCGCCCTGCTCATGGGGTGGATAGCCGACCTCCACGGGGTGCCGGCAGCCCTTGCCATGATGGCGGCGCTGGTGCCACCGACGTTACTGGTTACAGCGCTGCTGCCGGGGGAGAAAAGGTCTCCAGCCAGGTTATTGCATTTTATATCCGGCAGGATAAACTAAGGTTAGTTCCAGGGTAATCTCTCAAAGATGGGAGCATACGAGATGACTGCCTGGTGGCGTCTGAACTCGGCACTATTGATATCCCGGCTGGTCTCCGGCACCTGCCGCCTGTTTCGTTACCCGGGCACTTCGCTGCCAGGGGTGATCGCCCTGAAGATCTGCCCGGATGCGGTCAGCCTGATGGCTCCAGCCTATGACCGGGTAATAGCCATCACCGGCACCAACGGTAAAACCACCACCGCCAACCTCCTGGCGCACTTCCTGAGGGCGGCCGGCTATTCCGTAGCCCATAACTCCCTGGGCGCCAACATGCTGCCCGGGGTGGCCACCGCTCTGTTCCGGGACCGCCGGTTACGGGGGCAGTCCAGCAGCCGCATTGCCCTGCTGGAGGTGGACGAGGGCAGTGTAGGAAAGGTTTTTGCAGCTGCGAGGCCGGATCTGGTGGTCGTGACCAACTATTTTCGAGACCAGCTGGATCGCTACTGGGAGTTGGAGCGCACCACAGCTCTGCTACGGGAGGCAGTGGCCAGGCTGCCGCGGGTATCCCTGGTTCTCAACGCCGATGATCCGCTGGTGGCGGCGATCGGACAGGGCCAGGCACAGGATGCCCGGTATTTCGGGGTACTCAAGGATATCCAGGGCTCCGGTTCAGAGAACTCTAAAAAGATTGAAGCTGTTCATGGTGCAGATCCGGAGATCGGCTCAGCGGGGCCGATGGACGGTGAACCTGCGGCGATCGCCGGTCTGGTGAATGCGTGCGAGACCAGGGAGGGCCGATTCTGCCAGCATTGCGGCACGGCGCTCACCTATAACTATTTTCACTTCGGGCAGTTGGGAGACTATTACTGCAGCAACTGCGGCTTCCGTCGTCCAGCGTTGGATTATGCTGCCTGGGGCCTCAGTGAGAGCGAGTTGCTTGGCATGTCCATCACCGTCCAGGGGAGATCCGGCTCTGGCGAAGCCCTGTCCGCATCAAAGCCTTCTGCCGGTCACAGATCTGCAATCTCGATCAGGCAATGGTCAGCCTCAGCAGCCGCCCCCCGTCAATTGAAGCTGAACGCCCCCTTGCGGGGTTTCTATAACGTCTATAACATCCTGGCCGCCACCGCGGTAGCAGTGGAGATGGGGGTAGGGGACCCGGTCATCCAGTCGGCGGTCCAGACCTACAAGCCGGCCACCGGCCGGATGCAGGAATATACCATCGGGGGGCGCCACTGCATCCTGGCCCTGATCAAGAACCCGGTAGGAGCGAACGAGGTGCTGAAGACCCTGATTCAGACTGCCGGGAGCAAGGCACTGGTGATCGCCATCAACGACCTGGCTGCCGACGGCCGGGACGTTTCCTGGCTGTGGGACGCGGACTTTGCCTGCCTGGCGCACCCTGATATCAGCAAGATCATCTGTGCCGGGTTGCGGGCGGCGGATTTTGCAGTCTGCCTCAAGTATGCCGGAGTACCCCTGGAACGGATCGAACTGGTGCCGGAGCGAGCGGCCAGCCTTAGACGGCTGATCGCCCAGCCAGCGGATAAACTGTACGTGCTGGCTACCTACACCAACCTGTTCGATTACGCCAAACTGCTCGGGCACAGGGGAGGGGGAACAGAACAGAATGCGCATTAGAGTGTGCCATCTCTATCCGGATCTGTTGAACCTGTACGGAGACCGGGGCAATGTGCTGATCTTCTGCCGCCGGGCTGACTGGCGGGGGATCGAGGTGCAGTTGGACCAGGTCTCTTTGCCTGACCGGGTGAAATTTTCCGATTATGACTATATTTTTGTCGGTGGTGGAGCGGACCTGGAGCAGGGACTGGTGAGCAAAGATCTGGAACAAAAGGGTCCCTTGCTGATCGATGCCGTCGAGCAGGGCGTGGCCCTGCTGAGTATCTGTGGCGGCTACCAGCTGCTGGGGCGTTACTACCGGGCTCAGGATGGCGCCACTCTGCCTGGCGTGGGGCTGTTCGATCTCTACACCGAGGCCGGCCGCCGCCGGCTGAAGGGAAACATTCTGCTGCAATTGGCTCCGGAACTACAGAAGGAGGCCGGTAATCACCGGGAAGAAGAGTTGGGGACACTGGTCGGTTTCGAGAATCATTCGGGCAAGACTTTTTTAGGACATTCGGTGCGTCCGCTGGCCCGGACGATCCGTGGCCACGGCAACAATGGGGAGGACGGCACGGAAGGGGTTTCTTACAAGAATGCCTTCGGCACCTACCTGCACGGGCCCTTCCTGTCAAAAAACCCGCACTTTGCCGACCTGCTGATCGCCAGGGCGCTGTCACGGCGGCATGGCGTGGTTGACCTGGCGCCGCTGGATGATGCCCTGGAGATCAATGCTCACCGGGTGATGGAAGGACGCCTGCGGTGACCTGTAAAAATGCTTAGAATCATGTGGTAGAGAGCGCTGGAAAATTCGGTTGCGCTCGGGATCGGTTTGAATATAAAAAACGGCCAGGTTGTGTCGACCGTTTTTTATATTGTCTATCATTATTTCTTATGATTCAGAAAAGTTCAACGCCTGCAACAGTTTAATTTTAACTCCCGTTACTTCATTACCCGGGACAGGAAGGAGCGTGTACGGGCATTGGTGGGGTTGGTGAAGATCTGTGAGGGGATATCCTCCTCCACGATCAGTCCCTCATCCATGAAGATTACCCGGTCGCCGACCTCCTGGGCGAATTTCATCTCATGAGTGACGAAGATCAGGGTCATACCTTCCCTGGTCAATCCGCGCATCACTTCGAGCACCTCACCGACCATCTCCGGGTCCAGGGCGGAGGTGGGCTCGTCAAACAGCATCACCCTGGGCTGCATCGCCAGGGCTCTGGCGATGGCCACCCGCTGTTGCTGACCCCCGGAAAGTTCCTGTGGATAGCTGCCGGCCTTGTCGCTCAGGCCAACCTTATCCAGCAGGGCCAGCGCCCGCCGTTCGGCCTCGTGCTTCTCCATCCCCTTCACCTTGAGCAGGGCTATGGTGATATTTTCGGTGGCATTCTTATGCGGAAACAGGTTAAAGCTCTGAAAGACCATCCCGATGTGCTCCCTGACCTTAGGGAGATCGGTCTTCCTGGCGGTGAGTTCTGTGCCGTCGAATTCAATGGAGCCCGCTGTCGCCTCTTCCAGCTGGTTGAGGCAACGGAGCAGGGTGCTCTTGCCGGAGCCGCTGGGACCGATGATCACCAGCTTCTCTCCCTCGGCGACGTCCAGATCGATGCCGCGCAGCACCTCCAGGTGGCCGAAACTTTTATGCAAGCCCCTAACCTTAATTATGGTCATGGACTCCCAGCCTCCTTTCGGTGTAGTCGACAAAGCGTGAGAAAGTCAAGGTCATGATCAGGTAAATAAAGGCGACAGAAAGAAAGATCTGAAAAGGTTTAAAGTAGTTGGAGTTCAAGATCTCGCCCTTTCTCAGCAACTCCTCGACGCCGATGACAGTCAGCAGGGCGGTATCCTTGAGCATGGCGATGAACTCGTTGCCCAGCGGCGGCACCACCCGGCGAAAGGCCTGGGGCAGGATCACGTAGCGCATCGACTGGGAGGGCGTCATCCCCAGGGAGAGCGCGGCCTCCCGCTGCCCCTTCTCGATCGACTGGATGCCGGCGCGGAAGATCTCCCCGACATAGGCCCCGCTG
Organism: Peptococcaceae bacterium; assembly: GCA_023249405.1. GTDB lineage: Bacteria > Bacillota > DSM-12270 > Thermacetogeniales > Thermacetogeniaceae > Palsa-1188. Next base: position 55,456 of record JAHFCR010000014.1, read on the forward strand.
TTCAGGCTGAAGGCGATGATCGCCGCCAGAAAGTCGCTGATCTGGGTGGTGGTGACAGCGTGCCCGACGCCGAAATGGATGAACAGGAAAGTTTGCCCCTGGCCATATAGCTGGGGCAGTCCGAAGTAGACGATCAAGATCTGCACCAGCAACGGTGTGCCGCGAAAGAAATCGACGTAACAGGTGGCCAGGAATCTGACTAGTTTGTTGGAGGACAGCCGGCCCATGCCGGCAAAGAGACCGAGGATGATACCGAAAGTAACCGCTATTAACGAGATCTTGAGTGTAGTTACTGCTCCGATAAGTAGGTAGGGTATGTTATGCCAGACGACGTCCAATCAAGCGCACCTCACAGTGACTGCATCGAACAATGAGAAAGGGTGCGCGGCAGCCTAGGCTTGCGCACCCCCTGGTGCTTTATTTCGGCTGTTCACCGGGCAGGTAGGATTCCGGGTCCCGGCCAAACCACTTCTTGTAGATAGTGACGTATTCCCCGCTGGCCTTCAGTTTGTTCAGGCCATCATCGATCTTCTGCTTGACTTCAGGCCGGTTCTTGGGGATGGCTATGCCATAGTACTCACTGGTGAGCGGATCCCCGACCAGTTTGTAGTCGTTCGGGTACAGGTTGACATAGTAGGCGCTGACCGGCAGGTCATTGATCAGGGCGACTGCCGCCCCGTTCTTGATCTCCTGAAGGGCTTCCGGCACGTGGTCAAACTGCTTTACAGAATCGGAGATCTCCTTGGATTTATCCAGACCTGTGGTGCCGATCTGGGCCACAAGTTTCTTTCCCTTGAGGTCATCAAAACCCTTGATATCGTTGTTATCTTTCCTGACCGCGATGATCAGGCCTGACTTGTAGTACGGAATCGAGAAATCGACGCTCTTGGCGCGTTCATCCGTGATCGTGATCGAGGATATGGCTGCATCGACGTTGTTTGTCTGCACGGCGGCGATGATGCCGTCAAAACCCATGTTCTTGAATACCGGCTGAAAACCTTCGACCTTGCCGATCGCATTCATCAATTCGATGTCGAAACCCGTATTGGTGTTTGTTTGTGTGTCCACGAACTCCAGCGGCGGATAGTCGATCTCGGAAGCGATTGTGTACTGGGGTGTCTGTTGTTGTTGCTGTGGCTGTGCCGCTTGCTTCTGGCTACAGCCGGCAACGAACAGGCCGATCAGGCCAACCAACATGGCGACTAACAACACTTTCCAAAAACTTCGCAAATCTGTCCCCCCTTATTTTTTTAAAGAATAAAAAACTCTAATTCTGAGTAAATATTCGCACGAATATAAAAAAGTCCTGCTAAAAATAAAAAAAAGGGCCGATATGTGTCGTAGTATACAGGATACAATGGAGCCCCTTGCGGTCAAACCTGTCGCACGGTATAATTGGATCGTTTAAAATAATAAGCTGATGTAGCTCAGCTGGTAGAGCAGCGCATTCGTAATGCGCAGGTCGGGAGTTCGAGTCCCCCCATCAGCTCCAGGAATGACAAGGCCTCCGGGACGATCCCCGGAGGCTATTTTTTATGTTTCCCGCTATTTTATTTTTTAAACAGGTTTCCGAATTTCTTTATGGCCTCTTTTTTGGCGCTCGGCACCAGGTGGGAGTAGATATCGTAGGTGACTCGGATGCTGCTATGTCCGAGGCGCTCCGATACGTACCCAGGGAGTTGCCGGCCAGGAGCATCAGACTGGCGTGAGTGTGTCTCAGGCAGTGAAAGTTGAGCCTGGGCAGCCTGATGATCTCATCTTGTGGCACCCTCTTTGTCGCAGGTAGGAAAAAAAGTATTACTTGACCCCGGCGGCCGCCACCGGAGTCTTTTTTGCTTTCTGACCTAGATCCCTGGCCATCAAATTCAAATATTGTTTAAAGGGCTTTCTTCAGCGTTACTTAAGGCAATGGTAATAGGATCGTAGTGGCACCAGATCATGGTATTAAGGAGGTGAGAAAATGAAAAGTATCAAGAAGTGGCTCGTGACCATACTGGCCGTAGTCGTTCTGGGAGCATTCGGCGTAGGCGCGGCAATGGCGGACAACTCGTCAACTGCTACTACCCCGCCAAGCGCTCCTCCCTCGTCTGAGCCTCAGCAGGCGGTGTACAAGCTCTTCCTGACGAATCTGGCCACCACCTTGGGGGTCGATGAGGACACGCTTACGGCTGCCTTGGAGACGGCCAGCACCGAGACGGTGAACCAGGAAGTGACGAACGGCACGATCACCCAGGAGCAGGCAGACCAGATCCTTTCCAATCTTGACAAGGACGGGGCGTCGTTCTTCAGGATTGATATAGGGCATGGTCCGGGTGGCCCAGGAGGACCTGGAGGCGACAAACAGCCGCCGTCCAGCACGGACAGTACCACGACAAATTAATATTCTAAAAAGGGCATCCTCTGCAAATGAAACCCCCGGACCGAAGCTCGGGGGTTTCATTTTTAATGCAATCTTAACCCGTTTTTCAGCTTGGCTTAAGGAAAAGGTGCTACGCTCTTTGTAACCCCTTCTATAATTCCTCTTCAATGCCTCGGGCTCATGTCCGGGGTTTAATATTTTGGTTAATCGAAATATGGAAAAGCTTTTTAAGCAGGTCTCCCTTTAGGAATGGCCACAGCGCCTGTAAAGCCACCAGAAGATTATGAACAATATTCCTGTGATGACAAAGGGGGCACCGTAGATCAAAGCAGCCTTCAGATTATGCGATCCACCAATGAGGATGAGCAAGAGGTAGGTGGCCATTGCAACTCCGCTGGCAATCAGCAATACGCCTCCTACCAGTTCGGAAAACCAAGCGATGATGTAACCCAAAATGCCAGTGATAAGCAATGGAAGAAATGGCAGCAACTCCTTAGTCTGGCCCCTAATGATGCCAGGCATACCTTCGCCAATGATAAATAATAGGAAAAACCCGCATGCCAGAAATCCTATAACCCGAGCAAGCCATTTTACTGATCCGGTTACTAAGTAATCATATTTATTCATTATTATTGGCCCCTTTTACCATCCTGGGTAATGCCTATTTTACTAGCTCAAAGGGTAGAAGTATATGTCATAAATTGTTTTCTTACACATGCAAAATATTTTCCTGCCTCGGCAGCCACATCTCGCATGCCTGCGCCCCCGGATTGCCCTTCTTCAGGATTCGGTTCAGCCCTTCCTTACCCTCCGACCGCATCAGCTCCATCACATGGATCACAGCCGGCACCCTGACCGACAGGGTCCGATACCTCCGGACGCCGGCGACGCAGCCCTGTCGCTTTTCCCTGGCACCCTGAATGGTGGCGAAGAAACGGCAGTCACGGCACTGGTTGACTATTACTTCTCGCGCCTCGGGGAGGATCATGCGGTGGGAGGTCCAGAGCTTATTGTCGGGCATAGAACACCTCATGGGGAACAGGTGTTCTTATTATAGCGGACCAGGTTAAAATTAAAAGAGGTAAATTCAGGAAGTGCTCTGTTTTGTCATAGCAAGATTTATGATATTCTCAGGGAATCCTTATTCCAGGTGATAACATGACCGTTTTAATTTCCCTGACGCTATCCTCCGCATAGCTCAGCAGATCTACTGTCTCAAGCAGCAAATTGAAGAGACAGTCGATCTCATAGAGAAGCACCGCCTCCAACACCAACTGAAGGGACTCCAGATCATCCAACTCTGGTAGCTTGAGCAAGAGGCCAACAATGAACTCAGCTAACCCCCGCCGAGCCTTCCAGATCGTCAACAAGGCAGCCTACATGGTGATCGGTGTCGACCTGGACGGCAACAAAGACGTTTTAGGCATGTGGATCGGTGAAAACGAGTCGGCCAAGTTCTGGCTCAGTGTCTTGAATGAACTCAGGAACCGGGGCGTCTCTGATATCCTGATCGTCTGCGTGGACAACCTGACCGGGTTCGCCGAGGCCATAGCAGCCTGCTACCCGGAAGCAGAGATCCAGAAATGCATTGTGCACCAGATCAGAAACTCCATCCGCTATGTATCATACAAGGACGTCAAGAAGATCACGGCAGCTCTGAAGCCGGTTTACACAGCCCCATCGGAATCAGCTGCCTCTGAACAGCTCGATGAGTTCGAGCAAGTATGGGGCCAGAAATATCCTCTGATCGTGCGTTCCTGGCGGAACAACTGGACCGAGATCTCCACCTTCTTCAAGTATCCGCCGGAGATCCGGAAAATCATCTATACCACCAACATGATCGAGAGTTACCACCGGCAACTGAGAAAGGTCACCAAAGGCAAGAGCATTTTCCCATCAGATGAAGCCTTGCAAAAGATGCTTTACCTGGCTACCCAGG
>JAHFCR010000126.1 GCA_023249405.1 Peptococcaceae bacterium
GCCGCCGTCGCTGTGGCGTACCAACTGGATAACCACGTTGATGGAGGAAGAGATCATTTGGCGCATAGCCTTTTCCTGGATGGTAATGCCGGAGAGGGAAATCATGGTTTCCAGGCGCAGCAGGGCGTCACGGGCCATATTGGCATGAATGGTGGTCATAGACCCCTCATGGCCGGTGTTCATGGCCTGGAGCATGTCGATGACCTCGGACCCCCGCACCTCACCGACGATCACCCGATCCGGCCGCATACGCAGGCAGTTCTTTACCAAATCCCGGGCAGTGATCTCCCCTTTGCCCTCCACATTAGCCGGCCTGGTCTCCAGGCGGCACACGTGCTCCTGCTGTAACTGGAGCTCGGCGGAGTCTTCAATGGTGATGATGCGTTCCGTGACTGGAATGAACCCGGAAAGAATATTCAGCATGGTGGTCTTTCCGGAACCGGTGCCGCCGGAGATGAGAACGTTCATTTTGGCCACCGCGATGGCCTTCAGAACCTCACCGATTTGCGCGGTAAGACTGCCTTTTTCGATGAGGTCCTCCAAGGAGGGACGCGACACGCTGAAGCGGCGGATACACAGCATGGGCCCATCTAGAGCCAGGGGCGGGATGATGGCGTTGACCCGGGAGCCGTCGGGAAGACGGGCATCCACCATGGGGACAGACTCATCTATGCGGCGTCCGACGTTACTGACGATTTTGTTGATGATTTTCAGGAGGTGATTATTATCCTGGAATCTTATGTCCGCCACTTCCAATTTGCCGCGCCTTTCCACGTACACCTGATTGTAGCGGTTTACCAGGATATCCGAGATGGTGGGGTCAGACAGAAGCGGTTCCAGGGGGCCCAGACCCAGAATTTCAAATTCCAGTTCCCGGGCCAACCGGGTCTTTTCCCCCATATTTAGGGGCTCTTCATCTTCCTCCAGGAGAATTCCCAGGGCTTGTCGGATTTCCCTGGCCCGTACCTGTTCATCCAGCTCTTCCAGGGCACTCAGGTCCAGCCGTTCCAACAAGACATGATGAATCCGCTTCTTTACCTCATAAAGGCGTACCTCCCGACCATCATCCTTCTTGACGGGGGCGGGCACCACCTTCAGTTCCTTGGTCTCAGGGACCTGTTTCGGTTGAACCGCACTCAACTCCTGCGGTTTATCCGCATCAGCTCCCTTCTTCTCCTTTTTATGCCCTAGCCAGCTCATCTTTGGCTATTCTCCATTTAGAACAACCAGAATTTCTTTTTTGGAGCCGCGTCCGCGGCGCCCTGCTCCAACCCGCCCGGCAGATCCCGCATCACTTGTTGGGCTAGACCCTTCATATCACGCCACAGCTTGGAGCGCCCCGCGGCGACCCCTAAAGGCGTTCCCTGGTTCAAGGATTCCATCAGTACTGGGTAATCGCTGGCTAAAGTGGCAAACACGGGCTGCTGCACCATTTGCTCCACGTCCTTCAGCTGCAAGCCGTTGCCCCGATCAAACCGGTTTACCACCAGCTTGATTTTGCGTCGATCCTGATACCATTCCAATAAAGCCGGCCACAGCCGCTTCAGGTTGCGCAGGTCCGGGACGGTGAGACCGGTGAGCATCAATACCATGTCCGCCTCCATGACCACCTGAAGAAAAAAATCGTCCAGCCAGTGGCTCAGATCCACAATGATATACTTATAATGACTGCGCAGGAGCGAGAAAATCTTTCCCAGAGCCTCGGGATCTATGTTTTCTTGCTCCCGAAAATCCGAACAACCATGCAAAATAAACAATTTGTCCCCATAGGGTTGCATGATGCGTTGGAGGAAAACCTGATCCAGATCATTCATGTTCTGCATCAAATCCATAATGGAGTAGCTTGGCTCCAGGTCCAGAAAATTTCCCACATCCGGGAACGGTCTGCCCAAATCCACCAAGGCCAGACCTTCCGGAATCAGCTCCCCCAAGGCCACCGCCAGGTTGACCGCCACCGTAGTGGTGCCTGACCCGCCCTTATGCCCGGTGACCACCAGTACCTTCCCTTTATCCTGGCCATCCACCACCTGGTGCCGCTTTTGGCTAATCCACACCCGGGTCACTGCGGCTTCCAGATCTTTGCGAGTTAAGGGCAGCGGCAGAAATTCCCTGACCCCAACCTGCATAACCTTGATCAGGAATTCCGGTTCACGACTATGAGAACACAGCAAAATCGGCGTCTTTCCCAGATCTTGGCTCAGGTTCTCCAGCCACTTGGGAATCTGATTCTCCCCATCCATTTCCACCAGTACCAGGTCCGGCCATTTCCCCTTGTGCAAGCTGACATAACCCTGAGGGTCGCAAGTCTGCTCCAACAATTTCAGTTGGGGGAGGCTCTCCAAGACCTTTTGGATTTCCGGCTGCTTGACGCCTGTCCCAAACAGTACTGAAATAGTTAAGTTATCAGACTGCACCTTTCATCCCCTTCTTCACGGCCGGTTGCCGCGTTTGCTAAGTTATCTTTATTTCCTTAGGGCTTCTTTTCTTCAGGATAATGCCGGCGATCTCCGGATCCGCCACCGAGATACGCGTTACGGGAAAAGCGCTGCGCCAGACCTTGGAGTGGCCCACCTGGAGACACTGCACCGGCGCAATCTCCTGGTTCTTGACGCGCTCCAACAGGTCCGCCCCGGCGGCGCTGCCCCCCATCAAACCCCACAGCACCACCCCCAAGGACAGCAACCACCCCCCCCATCTAATGACCTGGCGGTGCAGGTTGCCCAAAAATCGGCAGCTCTTTCTTTGGCGATCCCTTTCCCCTAATTTTTCCACGACCGTTACACCTAATAGCCCTTTTAACTAAATGCCGGTTGCGGTGCGCCCAAGAAAGAGCCTGGGAAGCGCCGATTTTCTTTCTACGAAACTTAAGGGTCTGGCAGGCAAAGGCGAAATCTGACCCGATAGACCCCTAATTTGCACAATTTAAAATTAGAGACTGGCCTTGGTGCGCTCTAATCCTTTGATAACCTCCACGGTCCGTTCTTCTTTCTGAGGTTGTGCAGGGGCTTCCTGCTTCACTTTCTTTGCCACCCCGGTGAAGAGCTGTGACGAGGACACCCCACTGGTCTCCACGACAGTCTCATTGCGGCGGCCCCTGAGGGCCAGACGAATCTTCCCCTCGCTGCTGGCCAGGTTGAGAATCTCGGCTTGTTCCGGGGTAACTTCCAGGGTGACGGTATTTACCACCACGGGTTTGCTTTCCTTCTGCTCCCAGGTCTGGCCAATCGTCATCACCGTGATGTTTTGCAGGATGGTCTTGGAGAAACTGTCATTGACGCCTTGCAATTTCATATCCACCAGGACATCCACTTTGTCCCGGGGATGAACAAAACCGGCCACTCCTGAAACATCATCAACCCGCACCGTCAAGGCCCTTTTGCTCTCGTCCAGCAGACTGCTCAAGCCGGCGGCGGTCCCCACCGGGGCCAGCTTGCTAAACAAGACGGGCTCCCCGTTGGAAATGGGCATCACCGCCACCCGGCCTTCCACCTGTTGCAGAGTGGAGGCGGCCTGGGGCGGAATAAGCTCTCGCGGCCAGGAGACTAACTTGACGGAACCGGCGGCCAGGGCAATACCTGGAGAGAGGTCAGCGTTCGCCACGGCCACCTGACCGGTGCTCACCGGGGCAACATAGGTCTTATGGGCCACATAGCGTTGAATGCCGAAGGTGGCTAGCAGACCGGCCACCACCGCAATGCCCATATAAGTGAATCCTTTCGGTATGGTTGGCATAATGCCCTCACTCCATTCTCATAGTGGTTGCAACCGTGATGGTCATATGATTCAGATTCAGGCCGGGTATCATATTGCCCAGGGCGGACCAGGTTTTGATGGCGGTCACCGTGACGGTGAGAGGATTGGCTTTCCCCGTCGCATCGAATTCGGTATTTAAACCGGCGCCGGTCGCGGTCGTAGTCCAACTGGTCCCGTGGGGCAGTATCGGGGTTAAGTAATTAGTGACCACATCTTGTATCGTCTGTCCGGAAGGTAAGGCGCTGGGGGCTATCCAGTTATTGGTGGCGTCCACCTTGTACATCACCCCCCAACGGCAGCCTTCCCGTGAGGCGTTGGCCAGGGCGTTCCTCAAGTACCAGTCATAGCCGAACTCCAGGATCCCCATGACTATCGTGAGAAAGACGATGAGGATGATGGCGAACTCCACCGCCGCCACCCCTTCGGTGTCGGAAAATCTTCTCAGTTGCGACCTTAGAGTGGATTGCATATAGCTCACCCTGACCCGGCTCCGGTCACCAGCAGCATACTCATGCCCAGAGCGATGGCCGCGCCGTAAGGTATCCCCTTAATTATCTGCCTGGAAGGAGAAGCCACGGTTTTCTCACGGCCTTGGCAAAGCAGCAGGTTCAACAGGTAGACCCACCCCTGCCGGATCTGTTGCCAAAGAATGGCCTTCCCGATCAACACCGCCAGGGCCATAAGCCCCCCGGCGATGGCCATGTAGCAAAACAGATAAAGGGTCCCGGTAGGTCCCAGCCAGGCCCCCAGAGCCGCCAGGGCCTTAACATCTCCGGCGCCCATGCCGCCCATAATGTAGGGCAGGATTAAAAAACCAAAACCCAGGAGCAGTCCCAACAGCCCATCCTCCAGACCACCCCAGCCGGAAACAACCAGATTATAGTTCAAACCGGCCAGGGCGGCCCCGAAGGTCAGGTAATTGGGAATTTTCCTGGTTTTCAGGTCGCCCCAGGAA
>JAHFCR010000070.1:0-5555 GCA_023249405.1 Peptococcaceae bacterium
AAGCAAGATTCCGGTTGAGGGCGCCATCGGCAACGTCCTGCGGGGGGCGGCTACCCAGGCTCCGGCCATGGCGGCGGGACAGGCCGCCGCGGGCGCTCCTTATGTCCTGACAGGCCAGGAGACCTGGAAGGATTATCTCAAGTCAATCATGTCCTCCGGCATAACCGGTCTCGGCTGGGGCGCTGCCGGAGGTCTGGAAGGAGAATTTAAGCCGGGCGGGCAAAAGGCCCGCATCCCCACCGATGCGGAAGTTAACCAGTTCGATGATTCCTTGCAGGGGCAGTTCCTGGGGATCAAGAAAGAATGGCAGCAGCGCAAGCAGGCGTGGAACGATGCCAAGGACAAGTACGGTCCGGATTCGCCGCAGGCCAAGAGCGCCTATGACGCTTATTCAGAGATCACCAATAGATTGAAGGACATCCACAACCAGTACCAGGCCGAACAGGCGGCCATGAGGAAGACAGCGGAGCCGGTCAAGGCTCTCCCGGCGCAGGCAGGCCAGGCAGCGCCAACTGCCGAAGCTCCTCCTGCCGCTCCCAGCGCCCCCGTAGGTGGCGTTTCTGAGGGGGTATCCCCAGAGGGTAAGGGGATTACACCTGAAGTTCCTATTGCCCCCCCTGAAACGGTCCCTGGTGCAACGCAGGGAACAATGGATGATTACCAGAAGCATCAGGATCGGATTGATGCTTATGAGGACAGCCTGATCAAAAAGTATGGCGAGAGCGAAATTCTCCATGCACCTATTTATAGTGATGGCCCAACTAAATTAACTCCGGATGAATTGACCGCATTGCGTCAACTGTATAACCAGAGAGATGTCGTTGGCAAACAGATAGACCAGCAAGCCTTTAATAATGTTATGGCAAGGATACCCGATACCGGCCCTGCAAAAAGAAGTGATGTCGAAGATGCCATTAAATCAGCGCAGAAGAACATTGGGCTCTGGACAGCTACAGGATCGATCAATGAGGGGGGTATAAAAAGCACAGCGCAAGAAGTAGCAAGTGACATATATTCAACATTGGCTCAACGGCTGGGCTACGCTGGTGGTTATGGGTCTGATGGCAGATTGCAAACCTGGTCATTGACTGAGGCGATTGAAGAGGCAAAACAAGGGCGGCCTGATCCATTATTGAATCAGGTTCAGGGAATTGTTGGGGCAATATTTAAACAGGAAAGTACCCAGCCCAATACCCACCAGGCAGCACAAGGAGCTCTGCCTGGTGGGGCACCGAAAGCTGTCACTGCGCCAAAAGAGCCGGCGCCGGAAATGCCGGTACAGATACCTGGCCCTCCTGCCGGGATCGGACCGCAAGAAGCTCCTGCGGCACCTGCGCCGGTGCCTGCGCCTACGCCGGAGGTGGAGGGCAAACCCGCCTCGCCGAGCGCGCAGGTGGCAAGCTTCGTTACCTCGATTCTCCACAACGGCACCGGGCTGTCAGCAAACGATCTCTTCCATTCTGCCGATCTCGCCTTTGGCGGCAGCATGGCCCAGGGCAAGTACAGCATCAAAGACGCTTATGATGCCATGGAGCTGGGCGTGAACAAGTATATCCTGGATGCCCGGCTGTATCCCTCGCCGGATACTTCTCTGGATGATGCCAAGAAGGCTATTGGCAAGATAGAGACCGATATTTTAAGCAAATTGCCTACTCAGACCAAGCGCACTTCCGAACAGGACGAATGGCAGCAGTTCAGCACGCCCCCGAATATCGCCTACGTGGCTGCCTACATGTCCAAGGCCGGGCCTGGCGATACGGTTTTGGAACCTTCCGCCGGTATCGGCGGGTTGGCCGTGTTCGCCAAGGGAGCGGGGGCGAAGGTCTATGTGAATGAGCTATCTCCGAGGCGGGCGAACGTCCTCAAGGAGATGAATTTTGATCGCCTCTTTACGGAGAACGCCGAACAGTTGCATAATATATTACCAAAGGACATTCAGCCTACGGTCGTGCTGATGAATCCTCCCTTCTCGTCCACGGCAGGCCGGATGGAAGGCGCGAGAAACAGCAAGAACGCGGTTCCTCATATCGAGCAGGCCCTGAAGCGCCTGGAGCCGGGTGGCCGCCTGGGGGCTATCGTAGGCAACGGCATGGCCGATAATATGCCTGCTTTTGCCGACTGGTGGCAGAAGATCAAGCGGGAATATAACGTCCGGGCCAATATAGGGGTTTCCGGAAAGAACTATCAGAAATACGGCACTCACTACGGTATTCAGTTGCTGGTGATCGACAAAGTTCCCGGGGGCACGCCCCAAACACTGACCGGCAATTATGAAAAGCTGGAGGATGCTCTCTCCGCATTGGAGGCGATCAGGAATGAAAGAGCAGGAGCAGCAAGCAATAGACCGGCTGAACAAGGCGCCGATCAACCAACTGGCGGCCAAGTACCTTCGGGAGGCGAAACAGGAGCCAGACCCGGAATACCTGTACCTCCTGCAACTGGCGAAGTGGGGCATGGATCAGGGGCTGCGGGTGGAAAACGGGGACAACCCCAACCGCAACCAGGACCTGAGAGACCAACTGGATCTAATGATGTTGCACCCGGACCAGGAGCGGATACTGAACATCCTGCTGAAGGAGGGGCCCGAACAGGGCAGCCCGTGGGTAGACCCGAAGCAGCTCCTCCATCAGAAAGACCCGAAGCAGGCGGCGGGGTATCTCCTGAACCAGTTAAACGCGGCCCTGCAGAGCCGGGACGCGCAGATACAGGAGAACATCAGCCGGAAATACGAGTCGAATCAGAACTTCAACAGCCCGAAAACGCTCCTGAATTAACGGATGCGATCTACTCCGATTATGTCCCTCAGAAACTCAAGATAGAGGGGGCGCAGCAGCACCCTGGCAAACTGGCGCAGACGGCAGCCATGGCAGCGGTGGAGCCTCCCGATCCTGCCTATACCCCTAATTTGCCCAAGGAGCTTATTGAATCGGGTAAGCTATCCCTTCCCCAATTGGAAACCATAGTCTACTTCGGGCAGGCGACTGAGCAGCTTCTGCCCGATTGCACGCGCCAGGGTTTCATGTGCGGCGACGGTACCGGCGTGGGCAAGGGAAGGGAGATCTCCGGGATCATCATGGACAACATGCGCCAGGGCCATAAAAAGGCGGTCTGGGTGAGCAAGAACGAACCCCTGATGGGCGACGCAAGGAGAGACTGGACCGATATTGGAGGAAACCCCGATCTCCTCTTCTACCACGGAGCCGTCAAGACCGGCGACGCCATCAACAGAAACGAGGGCATCCTGTTCACCACTTACAACATGCTGGGGCAGGGGCTCGAACTCGTAAGAGGCAGCCATGACAGTTTCGAGATGAAGCCGGTTCAGGGAAAACCGCAGCGCCTGAAGCAGATCCTGGATTGGCTGGGGCCCGACAATGAAGGCGTGATCGTCATGGACGAGGCCCATATGATGCAGAACACGATGGGCAAGGCCGGGACATTCGGCAATACAGCGCCCTCAATCCGGGCAATGGCCGGCCTGGAGATCATGGACAAATTTCCGAAAGCCAGGGTGGGTTATTTCACGGCGACCGCCGCCTCTGATGTCGGCAATCTTCTCTATGCCACACGCCTGGGCCTGTGGGGAGAGGGAACTCCTTTCGGAAGCGCAATTCATTTTGCCAATCAAATCAATGAAGGCGGCCTGGCGGCCATGGAACTGATCGCCCGCGACATGAAGGCCATGGGCAAGTACATCGCCCGCAACCTGAGCTATGACGGGGTTGAATACAATACTCTCGAACACAAGCTCACCCCGGAGCAGGTGGAGATTTACGACGAGATGGCCAAAGGCTGGCAGTTGGTATTGCAGAACTTCAACAAAGCCATAGAAACGACCAATGCCAAGGGCACAAGGGCGGTCGCCAAGGCAAAGTCTCAATTCTGGGGCGCTCATCAGAGATTCTTCAGCCAGGTTCTAACTTCGATGCAGATGCCCTCTCTGTTGACCTCCATAGAAAAGAGCCTTGCTGACGGTCACGCTGTCCTCTGCCAGTTGGTGAACACCAACGAGGCCTCTATGAATAGGGCGCTCTCGAAGCTGGACGAGGATACCCCGCTAGAAGATTTGGACATGACGCCGCGGGACGCCCTGATGGAATACATTGAAAAGTCTTTCCCGGTCTACCAATACGAGGAATTTACTGAGGACGTTTACGATCCTCTGACAGGGGGCACGAAGTCGGTCACGCGCAAGAGACTCGTAACCGATAGCGCCGGGAACCCGGTGGAGAACGCCGAAGCTGTCGCCATGCGGGACGAACTGCTGAATAAGCTGGGCACTCTCCGGGTGCCGGACGGCCCGCTGGAGATGCTGATCAACCACTTTGGCCCGGATAAAGTCGCGGAAGGCACCGGGCGCGGCCGGCGCGTCGTCAAAATAAAGGATGCAGCAGGGAAAATCCAGGCCAAGATCGAAAAGCGCGGGCCTAAACAGGCAATGCAGGATGTCAATGACTTCATGGACGATAAAAAGCAGATCCTCGCATACTCCGATGCCATGGGCACCGGGCAGAGCTTCCACGCCGATCTGTCGCGCAAGAATCAGCGTCCCAGAGATCATTTCGTTATACAGGCCGGATGGAGAGCGGATAACGCCGTTCAGGGCATGGGGCGCAGCCACCGCACGAATGAGGCCCAACCGCCGACCTATGTTCTGGTCACCACCAACCTCAAGGGACAGAAGCGGTTTATCTCTTCCATCGCCCGGCGGTTGGGCCAGCTCGGGGCGCTCACCAAGGGGCAGAGGCAGGCCGGGGCGCAGGGGCTGTTCTCCGAGAGAGACAACCTGGAGAGCGAGATCGCCAAGGACGCTCTTGAGCGGTTCTATGTTTCGCTGATGGGAGGCCACGTAGAAGGCTACGACAGCCATGAGGAAGATGAGAACAATACTCCCAAGGGGTTGCTGAAAAAGCTGGGCCTGGACCAGACCATGCTTGACGAATATGGCCAGCTAAAAGAGAGCGCCGATCTCCGCAACATTACCCAGTTCCTCAACCGGATTCTCAACCTGGAGACCACCGAACAGAACCGTCTATTCGATGCCTTCACCCAGATCCTTGACGACCTGGTTGATCAGCACATCAGAAACGGCACACTGGACGTCGGAATGGAAAACTTCAGGGCCGACAAGCTCAGGACTCTTGAGGAAAAGGTTGTCCATACCGACGATAAAAGCGGGGCGCAGACCCAATACGTCCAGCTTGAGGCTTCTTACCGGAACAAGCCCCTGCCATTCGAGCAGGCCAAGGAAATCCCGCGGTTCACGGCTTTTTACCGGAATACCAGGAGCGGCAGAGTATTCGCTGTCAGGGAGAGAGCGGCGCGCACCATGGAAAACGGCAATGTGGTTCCCATGGTGGAGCTTTTCAGCCACATAAAGGGCACGACGCACGATCTGGAGAGGCATCAACTGGAGACCGGCAACTATGAGCAGGTGTCCCTGGACGATGCCCGGCCTCTATGGAACGAGGCAATCCAGGGAATGCCCGAGTTCAAAAAGCAGAAGGTTCACCTGATCACCGGCGTCCTGCTGCCGGTGAACAGGTGAACCTTCT
>JAHFCR010000070.1:5565-16626 GCA_023249405.1 Peptococcaceae bacterium
GCTGCCGGTGTGGGACCGGATGCCGGAGGGCAACACCAAGGTCATCCGGGCCAGGACCGACGATGGAAAGATGTACCTTGGACGTGTGATCCCTGAAAAGCATATAGATGCCACTCTTACGAAACTCGGCGCTACGCGGAAATCCGAACAGCTATCTCCTCAAGAGTATGTCGATAGGATCATGGCGACCGGAAATGGGATAGTCCTGGCCAACGGGTGGAGGATCGAGCGCCGCCAGGTGTCCGGCGAGTACCGCCTCGAATTGAAGTTCCAGCATCCGGGGGACTTCTACGCCTACAGGAAAGAGCTTGAGAGCGCCGGCGTATTCACCGAACGCATCAATTATGATACCCGGTTTTTTATCCCGACAGGAGACAGGGCCGCAGAGGCCCTGGGGAAGATCATCAAGAGCAGGCCGGTGCTGGAGAGCGGCGCTGCGCCTACGGGCCAGACCGCGAGCATGAAGCAGCAGGAGGAGACCACCGCCCAATACCAGGAGCCTGCTGAAACCCGCGCCGAAAAGAAGACCAGGGAGCGCAGCCTCTCCGTGGCTCTCTTCAACGCCGCCAAGAGGCTCAACACCCCGGCCAGGTACGAGAGCCTGCGCCGGATGCACCGCACCCTGGGGACCACCGAGAAGGGCAAGATCGCCTCCCGCGACATCGCCAGCATCCGCATCATGGCCCACGAGGTAGGGCACGCCATCGACCTGGCCATGAACAAAGACAAGTTCTTGCCCTGGATAATGCAGAGATTCCCGGACTTCCAGCACGGTTTCAAGAACAACAACGCCGCCGAGAAAGCCATGAGGGACGAACTGAAAACCGTTTCAAACCAGGTGCGCCCCATGCCGGGGGGACCGGCTGCCTTCGATTCCTACCGGAACAAGGCAACCGAGCTATGGGCCGATTATATGCATCAGTACATCCTGGACCCGGAAAAGGCCAGGGCCACGGCGCCGATCTTCACACAAGCTTTCGAGCAGAAGCTGGAGGATTACCCGGTGGTGCAAGAGGTGCTTGACGAGCTGCACGAGGCCCCGAATGTGGAGCCGACTCTGATGGAAAAACAGCTTGAAAACATCGAGCCGCAAGAATTTGACGAATCACTGGTGCCCGGTGACATCGAAATGATGGATAAGATACCGGCAGTGAAGAATCTGATTGTTTACGCTGATCGCACGCGCCGGGCCAGGGTGATCCCGGCCAGGCTGCGAGAATTGCAGGCGATCAAGGAGATCCCCGACGAGACCACCCGGGAGGATATGAGCGCCCTCTACGAAGGACGTGCTGACCTGGAACGCCAGAAAAAGGCTGGCCGGGAGCTGTACCGCTGGGAGAGGCATGGGGATCACGGACGGGCCTGGATACTGCCCATGAACGAGCAACTCTACAATATGTTCATTCAGGACAAGAAAGAGCCGGCGCCCTATGAGGATTGGAAAAAGGATAATCCTCGGGCCACTCATATTCTGCTGGAAACACCGGAAGAGATACCGATAGATTGGAAAATGAAGCGGTATGGGCCAACTGACGAATTGCGGCCTGAGGATGCCTGGCAGGTGGGAACCTTCGTCAGGAATATCCGCACTGGCAAAACCTATGAGCAGATCGAGCAGGAGATCGGGGAAGATCCCAAGGTAGCCAAGGCGCTCAAAGAGCGGGCCTTCCATATCGAGAAGGAGCGCCAGGACGTGAACAAGTTCGTGTCGATGCTGGCTGACGATGACTATATCAAGTTCCTGCCGGATTATCTGGCTCATTTCACCCTCAAGGAGGACAAGAAATACAGGTCTTTCATACCGAGATGGACGAAGAGATCGCCCAACGCCCTGCATAGGACGCTGCCGACGATACCGGATATGGTTGACGCCGGCCTGACTCCCGTGAGCCAGGATTTTGCCAAGCTGGACCGCATGTGGTCAGAGATCAACTGGCAGGTGGCCGTCAACAAGCGCTTCGTCTTTGAGCTGAAGAACGTCAAGAACGAGGAAGGGCTGCCGGTTATCCTGAAGCCCAAAGATGCCCCTCCCGGATGGGTATTGTCCCAGCACCCGGCCATTCAGCAAATTTACGCCGAGCGCGTGAATGGCGCTCTGCACCTCTGGCATGGAGGCGCTGCCGTAGATCCTGAAGTTTACAAGCCCCTGGAGATGGTGTTTGAGCATCCCATCGGCGGCACCATAGGCAACCTGCTCACGGCCATTGAAACCATGAACTCGATCAGCAAGCAGGTGCTCCTGTCCTTTGCCTTCTTCCATCATGGCACTCTGACCGCTTCCTCTGAAGCTACGCTGGCAAAATGGTGGAATCCGTTCCGTGGTCTGGTCCTGGTAGGCGGGGAGGGGGAGACCCTGGGTACCGGCCGGAGGGTCGTTCCCTTCACCAACATCCGGGTATCCCGGCCTCAGTACGCGGGCGGGGAGCTGCTGAAATCACCCGAATTTGTGCATGATCTCTCCATGGCCGGGCTGACTGTCGGCCAGGGTTCCGACATGCAGGTGAGCGCCCTGCACAAGTGGCTTGACGAATTGGAGGCCAGGACCCGGAAAGTCCCGGCCCTGGGGGGTATCATCAGGGCCATGCGGCAGTTCAACGAGGGATGGGACCGGAACCTCTGGGATTACTATCATAGCCCTCTCAAGGCTTACGCCTATTACTCGCTCTGCCGTGAGTTGCTGCCCAAGATCCCGGAGGACCAGGCCAGTCCGGAAAAAATACGGCAGGTGAAGGAGCAGATCGCCGCCTTCCTGAATGATGCCTTCGGCGGCCAGGAATGGATCAAGAAGTTCTGGCTCACTCCGTCCGGGCGCCGGCTGATGCATTGCGGAGTCTTTGCCGGCGATTGGACGATGTCCGATATTAACCTGGCGGCTGCTGCCATCGGCGCTCACCCGGAGGCCCGCGGCAAGGAGGGCGAAGTGCGCCGGAAGCTGGCCTGGCGGTTCTTTAAAAACATGGTGTTCCTTTTCCTGGCGATGACACAGGCGGCTAACTACGCCCTGGTCGGGCATTCCACCTTCGAGAACGAGTATGGCCACAAGACCGACATAGACATCACGCCGCTCTACGATGCAATCATGGGTAACACCAGCAAGCAGCGCTACTATCTCAACTTCAAGAAGATGTTCCGCTTCGAGTTTATCCGGTACGTCACCGATCCGCTGAATATCATCGGCTCCAAGATCGCCATGGTGCCGAGGACGGCCATCGAGCAGATAACCGGCTATGAGCCTGGCTCCGGTTTTGCCATGCCCTGGGAGCAGGATAAACTATCCTTCTGGGACAGCATTCCTGAACGGGTGACTTCGATAGTGCAGAACTTCGAGCCGATCAGTCTGCGGGGCAACAGCTTCGGCTTCTCCATCCCCATCAGCACCGGGATGACTAAATATAAAGCCTTTCAGGCTTACACCACCCTGATCAAAGGCCAGGTCGATCCCGGATGGACGCAGAAGTTCGCCCGATACATCACCGGCGACGAATTCAGCAAAATGGCAAAGGAGGTCGATGCCGCCTGCGACGCCAACGGATTTGACGGCACTCCCATCTACAAGCAGGCGAAGAGTACCCTCATGGGCAGCTATTACAGCGATATGTGGAGCGCCATCAAGAAGGGCAATGAAAAAGAGGCCACGGAGTATGCCGTCGTTCTCATGGGCCTGGGCATGTCTTCCGAGGGGATGCAGAGCAGCGGCACACGGCGGCAGCTACCGTCCGATCAGATTCAGAAAGCCCAGGACATAGTTGACAGCCTGCCGGCCGACGCCACAACCAGCGCCGGGTACATCAGCGAGCAGTTAGGCGAGGAAGGGACTGATCTTACTCAATGAAACGCAAGTTCTGGATAGTCACCGCGGATCATTCCGGCGTCCCCCTGGGCCTCCACATGAAAGATCAGGGGGAGGATGTGTGCCTGGCGATGATCAGGCCCGAAGATAAGCACGGCAAGAGGCAGCAGCCGAAAGACGCTGAGCAGGCCAAGGAGTGGGCGAAGAAGGTCAAATATCTCACGAAGAACGCGGAAGGGTTGCTGCCCAAGCGGTGGCTGCCCGAGTGCATGAAAGACATAGGGAAAGATGATTACGTCATTGCCGATCAGATTTATGGGCATCAATTCTGCGATACTCTGCGCCGGAGAGGGTTCAAAGTGTTGGGCGGCTCGGAGGTGGGTTACAAGCTGGAGATTGACAGGGACGGGGCATTGAAGTTCCTGAAAAGGATAGGCTTCGATCTGCCGCAGCAACAGAAATTCGGCTCTGGTTCGGCTCAGACGGCGATCAAATTCCTATCGGCGGTCAAGGACGGTGCCCTCTATGTCCTCAAGAGCGATAATCCTCTGGTGATAACGCAGGTGGCGCATGAGTCCAACGAGGAATTGATTCAGAAGCTACAGGCTGAAGCATCCCTGATCAATTCGGCGCCCTTCCTGCTCCAGGAGAAGGTAGATGGTCTGGAGGCCGCTACGGAGACCTGGTATGTCAACGGCAAGCCGATATTCTCCAACCTCGACCTAGAGGATAAGCGCAAATATAACGAGGATAGCGAGTGCCAAGTAGGATGCTCCTTCACCCTGCTCATGATGCTGGGGTTAGCCCATCCTCTGCGGGAGATGACCTGCAAGCCATTCGACGATTATGCTGCCAAAAACATCGGCACTGGTCTAATGGATCTATCCTTTATACTGGATAAGAAGATGAACAAGATATGGGCATTAGAGGTCTGTGGTTCAAGATTTCCCTACAATGCGCTCTATAATATGCTGGCGCTGCTCAGGGTTCCGCTCGGAGACTTCTTTGCCGGTGTCTTGGATCATAAGTACAAGGGCGATATGACCGCTGAACTGTTCAACCCTGGATATGCGGCATCCCTGCGGCTATTCAACGATGGGGAGAAAAAGGATCAGTTGATCACATTCCCGAAGGAGTTTGCAGACAACGTATGGCTCTGGGACGCCTACAAGAAGGATGGCAAGCTATACACCGTTGGTGATGACGCCTTCGCTATCATCACGGCGACATCCACCCAGAATCCAGAGGCGGCATTTGCAGAGCTTCGTAAACTGTTCTTCAAGGTGCAGATGCCCTCGAAGTGGGCTAGAGCGGATTATGATGACGACGATGAACCTGGCCTTCCGCTTTATAGGTATCACAAGCTTGAGGAATTAAAGCTCGTATAAGAAGGTTTTTCTTTGGATGTTGCGGTAAGTAAACTTACCAAGGAGATGATGCGTTGGAACAGTTGGCTCAATTAGGAATGGGAATTTTCGCCCTCTTCATCGCTTACCTGATCGTCAAAGAAATAGTGAGCTTCAGAAAGAAGGGCGAGAACGGAAACGACCTGAAAGAGGTCGTCAAGAACAACACGAGGGCTATGGAGGCCCTGACAACATGCGTTCACGACATCAAGGAATCTCAGATCAGGGTAGATCAGAAACTGGATGAATTGCTGAGGAGGTAGCCATGAAAAGTATTTGTATTGATCCTGGGCACGGCGGCAAGGACCCAGGCGCTCCAGGCCCGGACGGATTGAAAGAGGCCGATGTGACGCTGGCGGTCGGTCTCTTGGTAGCCGCCTATCTGGATGCGACAGGCATCAATGCTGTGTTGACCAGGAAGACGGCTGCGGTGCCATGGTCACAGGCTACGGAGGGAGACGATCTGCAAGCCAGGTGTGACATCGCCAACCGGGCCAAGACGGATATGTTTCTGTCGATCCACTGCAATTCGCTCGACGATCCGAGCGCCCATGGAAGCGAGAGTTACTGTTACGCCTTCGGGGGAAAGGGGCAAAGTCTGGCCGGCTTCGTCCTCGTCCCTGTCGCCGCAGCGTTGAGCATCACCAACCGGGGCGTGAAGGCAGCCAACTTCGAGGTATTGAGAAATACCGACATGCCGGCCGCACTGATCGAGATGGCCTTCATCTCGAATCCAGCCGAGGAAAAACTGCTGGGCGATCCGGCTGTTCAGTCCAAGCTGGCCGTCGCCATTACAGAGGGTATTTGCAGCTATTTCAACGTGCAGTTCACGGAAATTTGTCACCGGTTCGATTGCCCGAACAGAATCTGAAAAGGAGAGGAAGCATGGGAATATGGTTTTAAAGCTTGGGAAGAAACTGTTTGCACCGAAAAAGACGGATTTACTGTTTGCGCGCTATGCGGATAAGAGCCTGCTGCCGTTCGTGCCGCGCACATTCGGGCATTATGGATTGATCGCGACCAATGCCTGGGGAATGTTGGGCAATGATGAATACGGGGATTGCGTCTTTGCCGGCGCGGATCATGAAACTATGCTCTGGACAGCGGCAGGAGGCAACCCGGCGACATTCACGCCTGCCAATGCCCTGAGCGACTATTCCGCGGTGACCGGCTTCGATCCAAATAATCCGTCAACAGACCATGGCGCAGACCCCCGATCATCCTACTCCTACCGGCAAAAAACCGGCCTGATCGATGCCTCCGGCAAAAGACATCGGATCGGCGCCTACTTGTTGCTCAATCAGGATGACATCAACGAAGTGCATCTATCTACGTACCTATTTGAAGCGACCGGGATCGGGCTCCGGGCGCCCAGCACGATGATCGACCAGTTCAACGCCGGGCAGCCCTGGGATATTGTGCCTGGCGCTACGGATACCGGCGAGGGACATTACGTTTCGTACCTCGGGTTTGATGGCGCCTATATGTGGGTGGTCACATGGGGCAAGCTCCAGGCCATGACGCCGCGGTTCTTCCTGGCGTACTGCGATGAGGCATGGGCGATTCTCAGCGAGGAAATGCTCAGGGGCGGGGTATCCCTGGACGGATTCAGCCTGGCGCAGCTTCAGAAGGATCTGGCGTCGCTGAACAATACCCCTATTCCAGGTCCTGCGCCTGCGGTCGGTAATGTTGTTACGGTAACGTTACTTCTGCACATCGACCCGGCTCCGATCCCCGCGCTGGCGATCATGACAACTGATCTGCCTTCCGATACTGAGGGGCTGTCCTATGAGGTTGGCGTTCAGGCTGCCGGGGGAGTACCCCCCTATACCTGGTCGGCTACCGGGCTGCCTGCGGGCCTTTCCATTGATCCCTCTTCGGGCATGATCGCAGGGATCCCAACGGAGAACGGGGATTTCTTCGTAGCGATCACGGTGACGGATTCTGCCGGTTTACAGGTGCATCTTTGACCTGCCGCTACTAATTGAGGAAGGAGGGACCAATGTGAGTAACTTTCTTGGGAGTATCGATCTCCTGGATGCGTTCTACATGCTGCTGATAGGTTTTCTGTCAGTGCTGGCCGGCCTGATGCTCTACAACGGCAACACTGCAAACCTGACGACGCTGCTTACCATTGACGGGTTTTTTGTGACCCTGCTGACAGGCAAACAGATGCCGAGCGCTTCCACGGCAAATTTGCTCAGGGCTACGGTAAAACCAGAAGAAAAATAAACACCAAAATTCTTCACAATAAGGGTTGACAGCTTTTTAATAGTAGTGTAAAGTAAACTTACCAGCAGCACAGCAAGGATTTATCTCCTTTCACCTCCCTTCAAAGTGGGGCGCCGTCCCGTACAGCGCCCCACAATAAAAACAAGCGGGGAACCGCTTAAAAAGGACCTCGGCCAATGTGCCGGGGCTTTTTTTGTCCTTCTCCGGGACGGCAAGTAAAATTAACAGTGCTTGCTGCAGGAAAAACGCCACCGAGTTGGAAAAAGTTTTTATATGAAAGGGTGGTGGAACAATTGGGAGGATCATGGACGGTAATAGGCGCAATAGCGCTTATAGCTCTGGGCATATTAATAGGCTGGGCATGCCGGGGCAGCAATATTATCAACAAGTAACCCCTCCAAAAGGTGAGGGGCTTCTTTTTTTCCGTCGCCTGATCGTCGCCCATCTCTGCCATTACCGCCTCAATTTCTGCATCTATTGGCAGCAGCCCGGTCGGCAAAAGCCGTGATAACAAAGAAGATAGGCGCTGCTGGCAACCAGCGCCTATCTCAACAAGAAGGGTTTACGAGACTTAAAATCCCGGGACCTTCACGGGTCGTGCGAGTTCAAGTCTCGCTCCCGGCACCATATAAAGGTTTCAGGGATCGCAAATGGTAACGGTTGGAAGCTGTTACTGCCATGCTACTGTATGCTACTGAACGTTTTAACCTTGGCTCCCCCGTTTGCGGCGGGGGTTCTTTTTTGGCCCGAAGATGGCTTGCCCGAAAGTATCCGCTAACTTGCGTCTCCTTTTAGCTGTCATGTCTATATAAGTTTCTGCAGCTACTTGAGGGGTTTCTCTTAGCATAGTTGCGATATCTTTCGCATCGGCGCCGTTCTCGTGCATAATAGTAGCGTGAGTGTGGCGTAGATCATGAAACCGGATATGTGGCAGACCGTGGCGCTCCAGTGCATCTCCGAACTTGTGGCTTATAGTGCTGGGGTTCCAGGGGCTGCCGTCAGGCTGACAGCAAATTAGGCCATTGTCCTGCCAGGCGGCCCCTAATTGCAGCTTCATTTTCATTTGCTCTTTTCTGATCCGCTTTAGTTCGCCAATCGCAAAGTCTGTCAGATAGACAAGATCTTCGCTGTTTTCGGTTTTAACGTCATCATAACCTGCCTTGCCATCTACAACGTAATATGCTTGGTTAATTCTAAGAGTGTTGCGCTCTGGATTAAAGGCTGCCCAGGTAGTTCCAAGATTTTCACCACGCCTTAAGGCACCGAACGCCGCTAGTAGTACAGCAGGGTAGATCTCTTCGCCTCGAAATACCTCCAGCATGACAGCCACCTGATCTTCGTCATAGGTGGTGGCTTTGTATTTCCGCGGTTTTCTCAACTTGCAAAAGCGTTCAGGGTTCGTTTTCAAAAGCTCATCATGCACTGCCTTGTCCAGTACCGGGCGAAGTATTGCCCGATGCCGCTTGAGAGTGTTGTCCCCTAGCCCTGCTTTTCGGCGACCAGCATAGTAATCATCGATGGTGCTGCACTGAAGCTTGCTTACTAGCATATTGGCGATTGGATCTCTAGCGATGTGGTTCTCGATTATGTTACGATAACCGGCTCTGGACGTACGGGCTAGAACGTGATTCTCAAACCACTTCCGGACGTATTCGATCAATGTCGTCTTGCACGGCTCGACATACTGCCCGGTCACAATGCTGGCCAGTGCCACTGCCAGAGCATCTGCGGCATCCCTTGCGGTTTTGAACCCCCTTTTCATGACATCTTTTCCCGTGATAGGTGAAGTGAATTTGTAGAAATACGATTTCTTACCGCTTTTGGTCGTTTTATAACCAACATGGCCCCTCAAACTTTTTTACCCTCCTTAGGCGGGGGCACGGGATGTAATTTCGCCCCCGTATCTGGGGTTTCCTGCTGCGGCTCTAACTCTTGCTCCAACATTCGGAGCAATGGATCCCGCAGGATACGGATGGCGCCCCTCAGCTTCTTCGACGGGATCTCTTTTGCCCGAATCATGTCGTAAGCCTTACCCCGGCCAATGCGCAGCAACTTCTGCACCTCGGCCACTGTCAACAAAGGTGGTAATTCATCATTGATCATGCTCCATTCACCTCCTATAAAAAGCAAAAAGCCCGACCACAGGGAGTCGGGCATTGGTACTTTGCAAGGCTTTAGCTGCTGGCGTTGTTACTTCTCGCCAAACTTGGCGTTTGCGGCCTGTTTGTCCCGGTATTCGTCGGTCAGGCCTCCGCCGGCAGCTTCCTGAGCGAGCTGCCGATAGTTGCTGTTACAATCTTTACAGTTGCGCTGTTTGTTCACCTGCGGGAAAAAGATTACTTTGCAGTCTTTGTCTCTGAAGCGGCTTATGAATGGACTAGTCTGACTAACTACATACCAGTTTTTGTCTCCAACTGTAATAATTTTTCCTACTGGCGGGAGCGGTAAGGATGCCTGTATCGCCTCACCTAACGAACCTGCAGGTATGGCACTAATAATTAATTTATTGCCGCTTTGGATAAAAGGCAGCTCGCTCTCATAATTAGGATTTGCTATAACCGGAAAAAGTGCAAGAGGGATTTTAGGCTTCTTATCTTTTTGGGATTTATGAGTTTGTTGTTGTGGCATAGCTGTTTGCGTTTGAGAAGTTACTCCTGGTTGTTGAGTTCCATAGAGTGTAAAAACAATATCTACACTCTTAATGGGTATGTCCAAAAACTCACGCCCGCGGCCAGAAAAGAGTTTTACCTGCGGCCCTGTGGGGCCAAATAGCTCACATTTTATATTCTGTCTTTTAGGTGGTCTTCCCGCTCTCTCCCGAACGCCGCCCCAGGCGAAAAAAGACTCGACGTGTAAGCTATTCCTTGCTTTGCGCACTGCATCAGTACTGTAGGGCTTTTCCCGGTTTAGCGCCCTAGTTGCAACATCCGCCAGATCAAGGTCCGGCAGAGACGCCTTACGAAACTCTTTTCCAAACTCGTCTAACAAAGTAAAGGAGTATTTCATTACCACGTCATCCAGAGTCACATTTTCCGTTTGATTATTGCTTCCGGGCATACTTATCCCCTCTATGCGTGTTTTAAATAACAGTCTTTGATCTTAATATTTAAAGTATCATGGGGCAGATAAATATTCAATACTCCAGCAAACAAAGATGATCCAGTCCTACTATTGCTGAGGTAACAAAATTTCTTAAAATATCAAAAAAAGCCTGTTTAAAAATCCATATAGATTACTTAACGATTACAATATGATTATAACGTGTTTACATGATGATTACATAAATGTGCCAAGGTACAGCAAAAAGGCATTAAGGGACGGATAAATTTTAATACGCTAGCAAAAAAAAGAGGACCTAAGCCCTACTATTGCTGAGGCAACAAATATCCCATAAAATATTAAAAAATCCTGTTTTTACATCCATTATTGTATGAATAGTTAGAAAAGGGAAAATTATGATAATATGCGCCTCTTCTCCTCAAGTGTGTATACTCTCTTTTTGTAGTCATAGTTTATTTTCAAACCTCTGCGAATCCGAAGGGTCTTTATGATGCCAATAACCTTCATTTCTGCCGCTCTTTGATCGGCACTGTTGGGATAAAAGGTTTTAGCCATCTCTGGTAGGCTAACACT
>JAHFCR010000015.1 GCA_023249405.1 Peptococcaceae bacterium
CGGCGTGGTCGCCCTTATAATCTCCCCTCATCTCCACGTCCAGGTTGCCGCCGGCCATCTCCTTGAGGCAATCGGAGGCCTCGTTGACCGGCATGATCACTGCATCCAGTGTGGCGTTGACACCTTCGACCACCTTGCGGAATTGTCCCTGATGCTTCGCGGCATCAGCTCTGGTGCCAAGCTTGCCATTTACTGCTTCATCGGCGAGCATCTCGGTATCCTCTATCAGCGTCTCGATAGCATCCATCATCTTGATGAAGGCCGGCACCAGCTGATCGTTCTCGCTCCTGCGACCAATCTTCTTGAAAGCATCCAGATCGCTGAGATCGCCGTTGCTGATCTTGATCGCCGTTTCCTCTATACGCAGCACGCGTTCCAGCGTCAGGTTGACGGCCTTCTTTAACGCGTCCCAAACACCGGAGTAGTTCTTGTCCATCTTCTGGGTATAATCATTCATGGCCATGCGGTCAAGAACTTCGATCAGTTCGCTCATCGGTGTAGCCACAGATTCGATCAGCCCATCCAGACCATGCACGATGTCGCGGTAGGCTCCCTGAAACAGGTTCTCGTCAGCTCGCTTGGAGAGATCTCCTACCGATACAGAACCGGTCAGTTCGACAATCTCGTCGATCACACTCTTGATCGATTCGATCAGTTTGATGAAGGCCGGCACCAGAGTGTCGTTCTCGCTTTTCTTCCCGATCTTCTTATAGCTGCCAAGGTCGCTCAGGTCACCATTGCTGATGTTGATAACGACCCCACGAATACTGACCAGTTGGCCTTGAACTTTATTGGTGGCCATCTTCAGTTCGTTCCAGACGCCCGGGTAATCCTTGGACATCTTCTTGGTAAGATCGTTCAGCGCCATCCTATCCAGGCAGGTCGTCAGATCGCCGAGCGGATCGGCAATGGATTCGATCAGCCCGTTCATATCCTGGATCATTTCTTTATAGGCGCCCTTGAACCTGTCAGTGTCGCCGCGCTTGGTCAGCACGCCTTCGGATGCCGCACGCACCAGGCTGCTCATCTCTGTGGTAACACCGTTGATCTCGTCGATGCAGTTGTTCAGGTTGTTCTTGATGACGTTGAAGTCACCACTATACTCCTCCGTGATCTTTTCGGGGATGTCGCCTTTGCTGATTCGGTCGATATAGCTAGTTGTAAGGCGTAGGGGATTGATAAAATCATCCAGCATCTCGTTGATGCCATCCACGAGAATCCGGTAATCCCCCTCCGCATTGACCTTAGCCCTGGCCGACAGGTCCCCGGCTCTGGCTTTACCTATCAGTTCGTGGACCGCCTGCATGGCCAACTTCTGACCTGTCAGATCAATGATCGCCTCGATGGCTCCAGTGATATTACCCTTGGAGTCATAGGCCGGGCTGGGACGAAACTCGAGGAAATATCTCCTGTTTCTGATCGTGGCCCAGGCCTCGACATAAGTGCTATCACCGGCAGCAAGGGCTCTTTCTACTCCGCTCTTCTCAGATTTAATCAAGGATACTAAGGGAATTCCCTCTAACTGCTCCCGCTTCTTTCCTACCAGATCCGCAAAGGCATCGTTGCTATGAACGACTTTTCCTTCCCTATCTACAACAAACACGGGTACTTGAAGCGCATCGAACACCGATAAATCTTTTTTACCACTCTTGACGACCGCGTCATTGTCAGCTTCCATGTTATGCACTCTCCTCCTCGTCATAAAGTAGTCTATTGGCGTTCAACAGAATCTTTACCTGATCACCGACCTTACCCATACCCTGGATAAACTTGTTGCTCTTCCCCTTCCTCATCTGCGGCGGGGGCTCGATCGCATCTTTTTGTATATCCAGCACCTCCAGCACCCGGTCAACGATCAGCCCTACCGGCTGCTCGTTGATATTGATCACGATGATGCAGGTACGGTCATCATAGGAGCGCTCATCAACCCCGAAACGCAACCGGACGTCCATGACCGGGATCACCTTTCCCCGAAGGTTGATCACGCCCTTGATGTAGGATGGCATGTCAGGGACCTCAGTAATGCCCTGGATGCCGATGATCTCCGTCACGTACCGGATTTCAATGCCGAAGTCCTCCCTGCTAATGACAAAGGTAAGAAACTTGTCCTCCTGGGTGTCCTCTTCTCCCCCTTCATCATCCTCAAGCAGGTCGGCATCCAGCCTTTCCTTTTCGGTCACTCTCTTCACCTCCAACGATTAGTAGCTTGGTCTTTATGGCTAATGCATCATGCTCAACTGAACTGACCAGATCCGCAATGTCCAGGATCATGCTGATCTCACCATCGCCCAGGATGGCGCAGCCGGAGATTCCTTTGACATGATTCAGGCAGCCTGGCAACCCCTTGATCACGATCTGCTGCTGGCCTAGCAACTCGTCCACAAATAGACAGCATTTACTATCGCTGCCTTCGACAACGATCAGAATGCCCTCGTTCAACTGGTGGTGCCGGGGAGGCACCCTATAGAGTTCGTGCAGCCGGAGCACAGGCAACAGCCCTCCGCGGATACGAACGATTTCCAGGCCGTCGGGAGTGCAGGTAATCTGCCCGGGACTGGGGCGAAACGATTCCTTGACAGAGCTGATCGGAATCGTGTAACGATTGGCTCCGACCTTGACCACCATCCCCTCGATAATGGCAAGGGTCAGGGGAATACGGATGGCAAAAATTGTTCCCATCCCTGCCTTGCTCCTAATATCTACCTTGCCTCTGATCCTCTCGATGTTCCGTTTGACCACATCCATGCCGACGCCTCGTCCTGAGATACTGGAGATCTGCTCGGCAGTAGAAAAACCAGGCTCGAAAATCAGTCGCCAGAGGTCCTCGTCTTTTATCTCCTCATCCTCGCTCTTGATCAACCCTCTTTCTACGCCCTTTTGAAATATCTTCTGGCGACTCAAACCCCTCCCGTCGTCTTCCACGGTGATCCACACCTCGCCAGCCGAATGCTTGGCCTCGATAATGACCCGCCCAATCTCCTGTTTACCAGCGGCCAATCTTTCGGCGGTCTGTTCCAGCCCGTGGTCGACAGCGTTGCGGACAAGGTGTACCAGCGGGTCAGAGATCTGTTCGATGATCGTTTTGTCAACCTCCGTATCCTCACCGATGATCTCCAGGTTCACCTGTTTGTTCGCCTTTTGGGAGAGATCTCGGACCAGGCGCATCATCTTGCGGAACACCCCTGCCAGGGGAATCATCCTCATGGACATAGCCACTTCCTGGATCTCCCGTGAAATCTTATCAAGCTGCACCACAGCCTTATTAAAACGGTCATCCTGGCTGGTGTTCAAATCCTGGGAGTTGGCCACCATTGATTCTGCAATCACCAGTTCCCCCACCAGATCGAGGAGTTTATCCAACCTGTCAATATCCACCCGGATTACCGTTTCCGGTGGCGCCTGAACAGCGCCAGGCTGGCGCTGTTCAGGCGCCACACCACTGGCCGCGGCATCCTCCACAACAACCGGAGCGCCCATGCCTGCCTTGGCCTCAGGCGCTAGTTGCAAACCCCTCTCGAGCTCATTAGAACTAAACTTGGGTTCTATACTGATCGTCGTGGCGGGTACACTGAACAGGGCAGGATGATCATCCTTAGGCACAGTCTGTGGATGCACATTCCATTGCTCGGTTAGATCAGATTCAAGGATCTTTTCATTAGGCCCTGCAACTTCGAGATCTTCCGCATGAAGTGGTGAATAAATTAGTTTTTCATCGCTTTCAAATATTTGCCCATCCTCACTATCGGCCAATTGCTCCAGGCCCTCGCAAATCTGGTCGAAATCAGGTATCTTGCCGTCGTCACCGCAGTGCATACCGTTTACCTTGCTGCGGACAACGTCAACTACTTTCAGCAGGGCAGATATAGCGACCTCGTCGCCAGCTTTCTCTCCATCCCTAAGCCTGTCCAGCACGTTTTCAGCCAGATGGCTGATCTTTTCAAGATCGCCGTAGCCAAAGAACCCGGCATTACCCTTAATGCTATGAAAGGCGCGAAAGGCCTGGCCGGCAGATTCCCTATCCGGCATTTTCTCAAGTTGCAGCAAAGCCGACTCCGCGTCCTCGCTCAGCTCCAGCACTTCTTCGGTAAATCTCCTGGACATTTCAGGCGTAATCCTCAGCCCCATTTCATCCAGGTTAGGGGATGGCTTAAAGTTCTCTCCCGCTGGGTACTGAGATTCTGTCTCAAGATCCCCGGGCAGGAGCATGGATGCACCCTCTGGAGCGCTTTTAACACCGGAAAGAAGTTCATCAAACTCCATGCCCAGATCATCTGGCGTCTCCGGTTCCCGATACGCCCGGCTGCCGTCGGCCGAGGTCTGGCTTTCCTGCAACCGCAGGCTGTCGTTTTCATCCTCATCATTTATGGCCATAATCACGTGTCTCAGATCATCGATCAGGCTGGCGGCCATGTCCTCAAATCCATCATCACAAAGTTTGCGCTCTACTACATCAAGTATGTTCCTGATAAAATCAGTGGTACGGCAAAGGAGATCCACATGGTAGGGTGTGACCGCGGCTTTACCCTTACGGAAAAGGTCCAACAGGGTTTCCGCCTCGTGGGTGACACTGATGATAGTCTGAAAATCAAGGAAGGATGCTGTTCCTTTCAGCGAGTGAAAGAGACGGAAGATCGTATTCAAGATCTCTTCATCAAGTTTTCCAGAGTCAAACGCGCCTTTTTCCAGATCAATGATCTGGGGCTCAGCATCATCTAACAGTTCCCGACCCTCGGTCACAAAATCTTTGACCATTTCCATTCTTTCCTCAAGATCGCTGTCCAGATCATTGCCCATCATGTGTTCACATCCTTGCCTGTTGTCTTTTCCTCTATGAATCCTTTAATAAACCCAGTAGATCCTCGTAAGCGCTCTTCAGCCGGGCGTATTCCATGGCCAGACGCGCATGTTCGTTTTCGACCTTTTCCCGGTGCTCGCTTTCCTGCTCGATCCTCTTGATCACCGTCATCAGGTTGGCCAGCTTCAAGGGTTTGCAAAAAAAAGCGCATGCTTGGTTGTTCATAGCTGCAATAACAGTGTCTATATCCCAGCAGGCAGTAACAATGACCACTTTGGTATCGGAATTACAGCCGCGAATCCGCTGCAATACCTCAATCCCATTCATGCCGGGCATTTTTAGATCTATAATCGCCACGTCAAAGCCGACCTGCTGGTGTGCTTCCAGGGCCTGCTCAGCCTTGATGAACGCATGGCAGACATGTCCGTCTATTTCCAGGGCAGAGGCCAGGCTCTTCAGGCAACCAGGATCATCGTCGATCAGCAAGATGTTCACATAACGCCCTCCATGCGCTAAAAGTCTTAAAAAGGTAGATTGCAAGAAACATGCTAGACCTAAAAGAAGCAAAGCGCTGTGCTCCTTTGAACGGCAAAACCCCCTGAAGTCCAGACAGCAGGGGGAATTTTAACATGACACACTAATCTATCAACCTTGATTGAAAAATATTTTCGATGCTAAAATGGCAAATGTGAGTTCTAATCAGGCAAATATGGCATATATGCAAAAACTGCAAGTAGTTCTATCGGAATTATTTTAAACGATTATAAAGAGTGCGGAGGGGAATGTCGAGATAGTGCGCTGTTTGCAATTTATTGCCATGGTGCATCTCTAACGCCCTCAGAATGATTTCGTCTATAAAAGGCTTAAGCGGCAAACCATCAGGCGGAAGTACAAAACTAGCGCCCGGTGTCTCCTCGCAATATGATTGAGAATGGGCTTTCCGCAGCTTCAGGTGCAAGGGTTTTAACTCGGTATCATCATGCATTATCACCGCCCATTCAATCACATTTCTCAACTCCCTGATATTGCCGGGCCATTCATATGACAGCAACAAATCAACAGCCGATTTGCTTATAGTTTTAAAGTTTTTCCTTTTTTCTTTGGAAAACCGGTTCAGGAACATCTCCACCAGAGGAATGATGCCATCTTTGCGCTCCCTTAACGGTGGCAGATAAATACGGGCAACATTGAGCCGATAAAAGAGGTCTTGCCGAAACTCCCCTCGCTCCACTTTTTGTTCAATATCAACATTAGTGGAGCAAATGATGCGAACATCAGTCTTAAATTTTTTCAGTCCTCCCACCCGGTAGAATTCCTTTTCCTGAAGAACGCGTAGTAATTTGGCCTGGAGTTCAACGGGGATCTCGGTGATCTCGTCAAAGAAAATCGTGCCTCCCTGAGCCATGTCCAGCTTTCCTTTTTGACCCCTGGGAAGGCCACCGGTATAGGCGCCGGCATCGTAACCAAACAATTCGCTCTCAAAAATGCTTGGAGCCAGAGCAGCACAGTTCAGGTCAACGAAAGGCAAGGCAACACTCTCCTCGCCATAATGGATATACCTGGCGACCAGTTCCTTACCGGTTCCCGTTTCGCCCTCGATCAGGACCGGCATAGAGCGTTCGGCATGAAGCGTCAGCGCTTGCTGATACACCTTTTTCATGGCCTCCGTATAAATGACGATGTCACCCAGGCCAACTATCCGGAAATAGGCCTCCTTCAGATGAAGTAATTCCTGCGTGGTTGCTGCAGCCGCCACCCTGACTGCTGATTCAAACCTGTTGGTCAAAAACTCGTTTTCTCTTCTAAGAACCTGATACTCGGCTGCGCGATCTATAGCGATAACCAACTCCTCGAGCTTGATTGGCTTCTGTAAATAGTCATAGGCGTCGTAACGCATCGCCTCAATAGCAGTCTGGAGTTCGCCATATCCAGTCATAAAGATCACACTGGCATCGTGTCCCCCCGGAAGACTGCGCAGCTCGCGCAAGAATTCTATTCCGGACATTCCTGGCATTTTGATATCAGTCAATACTATTGAAAACTCTTGCGTCTTAAAGGCTGTCAAGGCAGTTTCACCATTCGAACATTCTGCAATTACATGGCCAATCTCCCTCAAAAATGATGATAAGTATGCTCTCCCTCTTTTGTCATCGTCAACGATCAGGATATTCACGGCAGAGACACCTTCCCAGGTTTTTCTTAGAGGACTGGCAATAACACCCGAAAAGTTGCCCCGCCCTTTTCGTTGTTGCGAACAACAATATTGCCGTTCAAGTTTTCTACAATCGACTTCACAATCGATAGCCCGAGGCCCATTGATTTATCGGGATTCTTCGTGCTGTACAGGGGCTCAAAGATCCTGCGGCCTATTCCTGCGTCGATGCCAATCGCGTTGTCTGCCACCTCGAAAATCACTTTTCGCTCTAATTGGCAAGTAATAATGACGATCTCTTTCTCGTTGCCGCTCACATCATCCAGCGCCTCCATTGCATTGACCAGCAGGTTGATCACCACTTCTTCCAGGTCGTTTCTTGTGGCCATCACATCCGCCAGGTTAGCAGCAAAATCTTTTTTAATGGTGATTCCATGAGCGGCCAGTTGACTTCCCAGCAAGTCCAGCGCATCATCAACCGCCTTATTGATGCTACAGGGCACCATCTCCGCGTGCCCGACCTGGGCAAAAGAACGGATGTGTTTGATAATCGCATTGATGCGGTCTATCTCTTCCGAGATGCTCTGCAATTTTTCCTTGATTTTTTCCGATCCCAGCTCCTTGCCCCGATTAAGCATATATAACATTCCATCGGCTAACACGGAAATAGAATTCAGCGGCTGGGCAATTTCGTGAACCACACCAGCTGACAGAGCGCTCAAGGAAGACAGCTTATGCATTTGTGCAATCTGCCCCTGAATGCGCTGCTTCTCTCTTCTAACTTTCTCATTTGCAGTTATATCCTGGAATACTCTTATATAATGTGTCACCTGTCCCTTTTTATCTATAATGGTGGTGATTGTATAGGCCTCAAAATATTTTACGCCATCCTTGCGAAGCGCCCAGGTCTTACCGCGATACTGGCCAGTCTCTTTGAGCGATCGCCGTAACTCCTTGGATTTTGTCGGGCCCAAGTGATTGAAAAACAGTAAACTGCGATCATTTCCAATCACTTCTGATTTGCTATATCCGGTTATCGACGTAAAAGCAGGGTTAATAGAGTCTACCACTCCATCGACGGTGATCACCAAAATACCGGCAGATACATTTTCCAAGACCTCGGCAGCCAGATGAAGCCGATCTTCCGCCTGCCTCTGTTCCGTGATGTCCAAACCAGTGGCGACAATATATTCTACAGAACGCACATCGTTTAGCAGCACGGTGTTCTTCCATGCAATCAACCGACGGTCGCCCTTCTTTGTAAGCCAGAAGTTTTCGGTATTATTGGGGTATTTTCCACTGCACAAATCTTTAAAAACCGCCCTGACCCGTTCTTTTTCTTCTGGAACGAGAACTAGATCACAGAATGCCTTCCCTTGTACCTCCTTAAAGCTATACCCTGATACTGATTCACAGGTACGGTTGAAGCCGACGATGCGCCCCTCGATATCCAGTACTAACACCAACGCCCCTGCAGTATCAAGCACCGCGCTGGAAAAAACCCGTTCTCGTTTCAGCGCCGCCTCCGCCATCTTGCTCTGGGTGATGTCGCTGATAAACGATACGCAGGCAGGTCCATCAGGTAAATCTAACTGCGCCGTCTCGATAAAAGTCGGAAAGGTCGAACCATCCTGTTTTAACCCGACAGTTTCCAACAACTTGGGCAAAACCTTGCCCAGTTTACGCCTTTCTATTCTTTCTCTTATCTCTTGTCGGTAGTCTGGCGCAATATAGTCAACCAGTGATGTGGTATGAATCATAGAGGCATCTTTTAATCCATACATATACAGAAGCGCCTGGTTGGCAAACATGATCGAGTTATCGCGGTATATGATTATGCCCATCGGCGCATTTTCAAACAGGCTGCGGAAGCGCTCCTCGCTCTGTTCCACAGTTTTCTCAGCCCGCCTGCGCTCCTGTCTAATCGCAGCTTCGCGCAGTTCCCGTTTTATAGCAGGGACCAGCCTAGACAGATTGTCTTTCAAAACATAGTCATGGGCACCCGCTTTCATGGATTCGACAGCAAGATCCTCGCCGATATTTCCGGATACAATTATAAAAGGTAGGTCAAGCCCCTTTTCCTGAAGCAGCCTGAGGGCATCCAGGCCACTGAAGCACGGCATGACATAATCGGAGATCACAAGATCCCACCCCTGTCCATCAAGGGCGGTGTTCATCGCCTCAGCCGTTTCCACCCTTTCACACAGCAAATCATAACCGCCGCGCTGCAGTTCACGGATCAGCAGCGCGGCGTCTTCCTCACAATCCTCAACGATCAGTAAACGCAGACCGGCGCTCATCCCCGTTCTCCTTTCTATAAACAGAATGCTTAGCCTCAAACAGGGTTCGTCTTCTCCTACTTGAAAGTTATCGGGAAAGCTTCCTTAGCAGGCTTTAGTTCCAACCAAAGTTTAGTTGGCCCGATCGCGCCCGGGTGCCCGGCGTAGTCGCTCTTACCTGTACCGTTTTCTATTGTGCAAGCATGCCCGCCCGCCGGGCGGGCACCTGTAACCTGATCGTAGCAGGGGTACCTGCTCTAATACCCACCACTTTAGAAGAAGTGGTGGGTATTAGAGCAGTAGCCATCGGATAAAATGCGGCGGGGGTGTATTCATAAACAGTTAATATATGCCAAGCTGTTTTGACGGTATCGGCAAATTGATCAAAGTCTACCGATTTGCAGATATAGCTGTTTGCTCCCAATTGGTAACCTCTGGCTAGGCCTTTGTCTTCGTTGGAAGAGGTCAGGACGACCACCGGTAGATCGCTAGTGCCCCTTCCTGCGTACGCACCAGTGCCCAAAAGAAATTCCAACGCTTCAGCGCCATTCTGCGCTAGCACAATCACGTTGGCAATTCCGCTTCTACAGAAGAAAGCCCGCAGAGCCAATTCGGTGTCATCGGGGTTACCTTCTACCAGGAGAATGAATTTACCCGCCCATATGCCGCCTATTCTTTGTTGTAATTATTCGATCAGGATAGTGTAAAATAAAAAACTGCCCCTTTGTCCACTTCACCTTCAGCCCAGATCTTCCCACAGTGCCTGAGAACAATCCGCTGGATAGTGGCCAGGCCAATACCGGTGCCGGAAAACTCGGTTTGTGAATGCAGGCGCTGGAAAGGGCTGAAAAGCTTGCCGGCATAAGCCATGTCAAAGCCAGCGCCGTTGTCACGCACGCTGTAAACCTGACTGCCATCCAAATTGGTGATACCAAATTCGATTCGCGTTTCCGGTTTACGCCCGGTAAACTTCCAGGCATTTTCCAGCAGGTTCTCCAACATCACCCGCAGTAGGAGGAGATCGCCCTCGGCTGTCAATCCTTCCTGGATGATAATGGTTGCCTGCCGTTCCGGCTGCGTCATTCGCAACTCGCATACAATCGACCGCGCCAGTGCGCTTAGATCAACTTGCTCCCGATGCATCTCGATACGAGTGATGCGAGACAGATCGAGCAGGGCATCAATTAATTCGGCCATCCGTTTGCTGGACATCTTCAACCGCTCCAGGTATTCCTTTCCCTGTCGATCCAGGCAGCCTCCATAGTCTTCCAGAAGCGCCTGGCTGAAACCGTGGATGCTTCTCAACGGGGCGCGCAGGTCGTGGGAGACAGAATAGGCGAACGATTCCAGCTCAGATGTGCGCTCCCTGATTAGCTCCTCCAGGTGTTCGCTATACTTGTCTAGTTCCTCTTTTGCTTGCTTGCGGTCGGTGATGTCGCGAGCAGATATGATGGCCCTCTTAACCGTCCCATCTTCGACTACTCCTTTGCTGAGAACCTCAAGCCAAAGATAATGACCGTCTGCATGCTTAAATCGCAAGTCTGCCTTCTCAATGGAGAGGAGATTAATTGCTGTTTTAAATAACGCCCTGATCCTGCCCTGATCATCGTTATGAACGTAATCAAAAACAGCTTTTCCTAATAATTTTTGCGGATCATACCCCAGGATAGCTTTAATTGAAGGCGTGATGTATCGGAAATTGCCTTGTTCATCTATTTTTAAGATTATATCAAGCATATTATCGGTGATCTGCCGTAGCTGCGCCTCGCTTTCCTGCAGCGCTTCCTCCATTCGCCTGCACTCGGTGATATCACGGATAACGGCGATTACTTTGCTCACCTTGCCGTCTTCGATGACCGGTATTTTCCAGATTTCTGTACAGACGCGGATGTTGTTCAGAATAAATAACTCATGCCCATAAGTCGCATCTCCTGTCACAAAAATCCGGCGATATTCCTCTTCAGCATTCTTCGGCAAATACGGATTTGTCTCCATCAAGGTTTTACCGATTATATCCGTAGGGAGGCCAGCCTGTCTGCGCATAATTTTGATAGCCTCATTGACAAAAACTATCTGCAAATCCCTGTTCAGCACCATCAGTCCATCATTGATATAATTTATAATGGTATTATAAAACGCCTCCGACTCTTGTAGGGTTTGCTCTACTTTTTTGCTTGCGGTCATATCTCTGGCATCCGCCACAAATTGCCTGCTTTTTGGGTCCATTCAATGTGTCTCCATAAGTTTACTAGTCTTTTTAAATGCATATTGGCACAAAGCTTGATTCTTCTTTTTTCGACAATTTTTTCATTGCTTCCTGCCTGTCTTTAAACTATTAAGAATTTTCTATGATAACAATCAATATCATAGCTGCTATATCGAGGCAAACCTATAAACAGAGTTCTTAGCTTTAGGAGAGGGGTTTTTATTCTCCCCTTGAAATCTAGAAAACGCTATCTAGGAACGTAGTCGCTCTTAACCGCTACCTAAGAGAAATGGAGGCATTAGAGCGGCAGCCATCGGTTAAAAAGGCTCCTGTTATTGCTAGCTTTTTATGAGAGGCAGTTTTACGTCCGTACGGTATAAGCGGCTAAATTCGATTGTTCTTTTTCTTTTTTTGGGGGGCAGTTCGTGAGAATGCTACGAGGGTATTCGGATAACTACAACCGCATAATTTGAAAACACCGTTATGGCGCCATGGCCTTAGAGAACAGGACGAGCGCCACGCCTGGACGACCGTTTGACCTTATACTTTTCTTTGATCCTGGGCACCACATAGACTACATACAGCCCGATAACCACCAGTCCCGCAGCCACCCAAAAGGCTATGACCGGGTCGGTGGCAATGGCCATCACAGCCAAAACAGCAAATATCAACATGGTCAACACCGGAATGACCGGGCCAAAGGGCACCCTAAAACTCCTGGGCGCATCAGCCATCGTTTTTCTTAATACCAACACTGCCGCGGCTGAAAGAACATAGATAATACTTTCGGCTGCAGCAGCCATATCTACCAGCACCAGATACCTGCCGGTATAAAGGATGACCAGGGAAAAGATATAACCAACCGCAAAAACAGCTATGATAGACACCCATGGAGTCATGAATCTCATGCTAACCCGGCTGAATACCGGCGGTAGAGCGTGTTCCCTGGCCGTAGCGTAAAAAAAGCGGGATACGCTTAAAAGACCGGCGTTAAAGGTGCCAAAGGAACAAGACAGGCAGATCAGCAAAATCCAGACCAATCCGGCCTTGCCCAGCACTTTTTGGGCAAACAGCACCTGGGGTATGGGGGAATGGATAAAGACACCGCGGGCAATATTTGCCGTCATGGCCGCTGTGAACAGGGCATAAACAACGCACACAATTCCCACCGCTATAAACATGCCGCGGGGTATGATCCGGGAATCGGTGACTTCTTCGGCCAGCGGAGTGACCCATTCAAAACCGACAAAAAGAAAGACTCCCACCGCTACAGCCTGGATAAATTTAGTTGCACCGCCGACAGCCAGCGGTGCAACAAGGTGGAAATTGACCTGCCTCAGTCCCCAAAGAGAGAGCAGGATCACAGAGACAATCACTCCGTAAGTAACTACATCCTGAAAACGGCCAGCCAGTTTAATACCCCTGATGTTCAGCAGGGTCACTATCGCCAGCATCGCTGTAATCCAGATCACGGGGGCTACCTGTGGGATTGAATAATTAAATATCTTGGCCAGCACAAAGCTTTCGGCGCCCACCACCCCCATCACTATCAGCATATAGAGCATGGAAAAGGTCAGGGCCACCTTGTCCCCAAAAGCCTTCCCCAGATACAGGCGTATTCCGGCAGCCGAGGGCAGGATACTGTTGAGTTCCGAAAAGCACGTTGCTGCTAATATGCATAAAACCCCGCTGACCAGAATAGACAGCCAGGCGCTGTCGCCCGCCATAAAACCGGCTACCTGGGCAGCCGCCAAGAAAGAGGATGTGGCCAGAGTGAGACCAGCGCTGGTAGCCACCACGGTACGCAGGGTAAGCACCCTTTTTAGCTGCAAATTATTCACCCCAGATCAACAGCGTGATAAAATCAAGTCTCATGATGTCATCTTCGGAGCCAATAATTTTCAGCGTACCGTTAAGGTATGGTTCTGTGGGAGTTATATCCCCAAAAAACATATCGGATAGGATGCCACTATCGGAAATCACAGTCAAATCCGGATCGCCCTGCCGGCCCTCTTGAAAGGACAGTTCCCCTTCCTTGAGCACCAGCGTATGGGTGGATTCTACATCATTGGCAATCACCAACACGGTCCTGTTCCAGTCTTTATTCATTACTTTAAGCCGTTCATTTTCCTGGTAGCTCTTGTGAAAGGCTTGCAAACTCTCAGTAATTTCACCATGCGTTGCCAACTGTTCTAACCCCCGTTTATTCCGGCAGATTAAAGTTCGAGAACTCTCGGCTTCATATTCAAGCGATCAATCAGCGACAGGTAGTCCTCAGGCTTGATATCATTCCAGGCCTTCCCCAGCAAGACCAGCATTACCGCCTCCATGACATTGGTGCCGAAAGACCGTCCTTCCAGTTCCGGAGTAGTAGTAACCAGCACGCCGGCTCCCCTGTCCTTTAAAAACAGCAGATCTTCCCTGGTGGTGGTATTGGTGATCACCAGCTGCCCATTCAACCCCCCAGGCATGTAGCGCTTTACCAGGTGATAGTCCCCGGCAATCACCTGGGACTCATGGTAGTAGTGTCCGAATTTCTGGACCTTGCCTTCATCCTGGGAATCCTGCTTGGCTCCGGTGGGATACAGCATATGAAAGGGCATCTTAACCATTTCAGGCAGTATTCTACGAGCTATGTCTGCAAGCTCAGCAACCGACTTGATCGGGTAGGGTATACCCGTGGTAAAGATCAGGTCCCCGAAGGTCACATCACAACCGAGTTCTGTCAGGGCATCCGCCATCCCAAACCGGTCTACGGCGCTAACCATCAGTACCTTACACCCGCTGGGAAGCAATCCGGTGTTCTTCCGCAAATAATAGACCGTCTCTCTTTCCAGCGTGTTTTTAAGACCGCTGCCGTCCACCACCGGTGTTTTCTTGGCAGCATCCATCAGCTTCAATCCATCATTGATGGCATATCTGGTGTCACCTGCATATAAATAGACATCGATGCCGCCAAGTCCGATGGCATCAACATTGCCATCAAGCTCTTCAATCATGGACAGCGCCCGCCCATAATCGCCGTCAGTGCCCAACCGGCTGATTTCAAACTCCTGGCCTGCCATATTTGTGATCACTTTATGGTCTCTTTTTGATGATCCCAGGCTAACGCTGACAACTTTCTTCATAGGGACCGCTCCTCTAAATCACTTGATTTTTAACAAAAAAAAACAAAATCTACAAGCTGATTATATTATTGAACATCTATACTGCACCGTGGGACCGCATTGTCTTCTTTATCGATTCTTCTTCGTGCTTTAATTCGACAGCCCATCCCTTTTTCCTGCCCTGGCAGTTTTACCCGATGCCTGATTTTTTTGGACTATTGTTCTTGCTTCAGTCTGGCCAGGAAGATCTTGCATAGCCTTCTATATTATATATCAATCAAAGATATTTAACCCGTTTTCTCCACTTGGTTGCTTTTAAAGTCAACTTTGACCAATACATTTGCACCGGCAAACTAGTACCGGAGCATGTATCTGGCCCAAGCCTTCCGCCGCGTCCTTACGCGGCAGCCCCAAACCACAGGCAATGCGGTCCGATTGAAAAGAAGGCCCTGAAGGGATCATCTAAATAGAAAGGAGTTCCTTCTGTTATTAATGCTTTGCTTTCTTGACAAACACTCTTTGCAATAAACAGGCCGGTCGTAATTGGGCCGGAATGGAACTTGAGTTTTAACGCCACAGCCGGAACAGGTCGCAGAATGCATTTCCCGCTGCTGTGGATGGGACCCTGAGCCGAAGGCATTTAGATTATTTTTTTTACGCACTTGGCGGCATTGGAGGCACCGTCCAGGATCGGCAAATCCCTTCTCAGCAAAGTACTCCTGTTCAGATGCTGAAAATACGAACTCACATCCGCATTCACGACATTTCAGGATTTTGTCTTCAAACACATACAGTCCCCCCAACGATTCATATAGAACACAATAAACAAATTTTCAATTTCTTGCTGTCAGCTACCACGCTGCTATAAAGACAGCTTAACTGCCCCTGCTTACCTGATACTTGATATTTCGGTTCCTGGAGATCGCTCTAAGAAAATATCTCGCTTTCAGATTGCTAGCCTTGGTAAACGAGCGGCATCCGAAAACTTCAATTTTATGGTAATAAATGAAATATATACCGTAGCATCCCACATGTCAAGCATCCACCCCGGCGATCCGTATCTAAGTTCGCAGAAAAACCATTACAAGGGGCTGTCCCAAAACCTCGGAACAGCCCTGGACATACCCGTCCTTGTCCTGATACTCATATCAGCAGCCGTCCGTATGGCGCCCGTCCATTTGCAGCGCAGTTCCATGAGACGGATTAACGATTACAAACTAGCACTTGCGGCCGGGAATGCCGCACCAGTTCCATTCCCGACCTGAACGCCTCAAGATTCAATTCCTTATACTGGGGCTTCACTGCTGCGGTCACTACCGCGCTCCAGTCCAGATCGTCGGCCAGTCCGATCAGCTTGATCAAGGCGCCTGCCATGATGACATTCATGACTCGTACGTTCCCCAGCTCCCGGGCCTTGGCCTCGGCCGCAATGGGGAAAAACTTCACCGGCAAGGCCCCGAGCCGCTCGTTGATGTCCCCGGGGTAGGACGATTCTCCAGTTAAAACAGATGCCGGCGGGATCTCCATCTCATTCATAAGGAGGAGCCCGTCTTTCTTTAAAAAATGGGCATACCGCATGGCCTCTAACTTTTCCATCGCAAACAGGACATCAACCGCCCCCTCGCCCACCAGTGAGG
The DNA here is from genome assembly GCA_023249405.1 of Peptococcaceae bacterium. Classification (GTDB taxonomy): domain Bacteria; phylum Bacillota; class DSM-12270; order Thermacetogeniales; family Thermacetogeniaceae; genus Palsa-1188. Next base: position 16,177 of record JAHFCR010000015.1, read on the forward strand.
AGTAAACCCTATCGCCATAGCGCAGCTGGGTGATCACGCTGCCGCCGCGCTGGGCCATACCGTGGACTTCCGAGCTCTTCACATCATAATCCGCCTGGATCAGACCGTCGATGAGGATCTTCGATGCCATGATGATCCCCTGGCCGCCAACACCGTCGAGCATGATGGTTCTTGTTTCTCTGATCATGACCTGACCTCCGCCACCTCATAGATAGATTCATGCCTGCATACCTGCTGGCAGATACCACAACCAAAACAGCTAAGGGCGTCGATGACTGGCTTGCCATCCTCGCCGAGCGAGATCGCCGGGCATCCAAGCCTGAGGCACAGCCTGCAATCCTGGCACTGGTTCTGATGCACGGCACGCCTGGACCCGCCCTCGACGCCCCTGATTAACCGGCAAGGGGCCTTCACCACGATGGCAGCCTTGCCGGATGCCATTTTAGCTGTCTGGATGGCACTACGGATGGCATCCAGGTCGTAGGCGCCGACCTGCATCACCGGGTCATAACCCATGGCCTTGAACAATACCGCAGGCTCCTGCATGAGGGTGGGAGCGCCGTTCATCATGCGGCCCGTCCCGGGGTTTTGCTGGTGGCCGGTCATAGCGGTGATCCGGTTGTCCAAAACCACGGGCACAAACGCCCGGCCATTGTAAATCCCCTCCAGGGCGCCGGTAATGCCTGAGTGAAAAAATGTGGAGTCCCCCATGACCCCGAAGACCTTCTGGCCTTCGGGGACCGTAAGGCTCAGTCCCTGGGCCATGGTGTACCCGCCGCCCATGCAGATGGATGCCTCGAAGGCCTCCAGCGGCGGCATGGCACCCAGACTATAGCACCCGATATCCCCGGTCATCATCAGTTTGGCTTTTTTGGCCATGTAGAAGAAACCGCGGTGGGGGCAGCCCGCGCACAGCAGCGCCGGTCTGGCAGGAACGCCCGGCAATGGGCCCGGCGCAGCCGGTTCAGCTCGGCTGCCAGCTGACGGGAACGGTATATTCAGGGTGGTATTGGCCAGCGAAGCGGCCACGATCTGGGGATTGAGCTCGTAAAAGCTGGTGATATACTTCTTGCCCTCGCACCTGATCCCCATCGCCTTGATATTGTTCTCAAGGTAGGGATCCAGTTCCTCTACAACAACAAGCTCCCTGACCATACCGGCAAACTCCCTGATCCTGTTCACATTGAGCGGGTAGACGAGCCCCAGCTTCAGGACCGAGCAGCTATCGCCAAAGACTTCCTTCACGTAGTTGTATGATGCTCCGGAGGTGATGATCCCCACCTCCGGGCTGGTGATCTCCATCAGATCCAGCGTTTGCACAGACTCATCTTCAACGATAGCTGCCAGGTTCCGCTCCAGCACCTTTTTGCGAGCGCGACTGTTGCCGGGAAGGGTGACATATCTAGGGCTGGGTACATAGTCACGCTTGATCCGGCTGTACTTCATCTCCTCATTCAGCAGCACCAGTCCGCCGGCATGGCTGGTGCGGGTGACCAGGCGCAGCAGGATCGGAACATCGTAGCGCTCACTCAGCTCGAAGGCCAATTTGGTAAACCGGAGGCATTCCTCGCTGTCCGCCGGCTCCAGCATGGGAACCTTGGCATGCAGGGCATACCAGCGGTTATCCTGCTCGTTCTGGGAGCTGTGCATCCCCGGGTCGTCCGCCGCAGCGATCACCAAGCCGCCGTTGACGCCCAGATAAGCGGTTATAAACAGGGGGTCCGCCGCCACGTTCAGTCCCACATGTTTCATGGTCACTATGGCTCTCAGACCACCTACCGCAGCGCCGTAGGCCTCCTCGAGGGCCACTTTCTCGTTCACCGCCCAGCATACCTCGGGTCCATCCTTGAGGCTGAGGGCTTCCAGGATCTCCGTGCTAGGCGTTCCGGGATAGCCGATTCCCAATCCGACCCCGGCCTCCCAGGCGCCCCGGGCGACAGCTTCGTTGCCTGTCAGCATCACCTTGGTAGTCAACATTGATCTCCCTTCTTTGAAATCATGAGATAGCTTCTCCTTGTTTCCGCGCCGATCTCAGCTTGGCCAGACTGGCCAACGCCATAGAATTCAATTTCTCTTCGGGAGCTGAAGCCCGCGAGGTCAGAATGACCGGCGTTTTCGTGCCCAGCACCACCCCGGCCATGTGCGCCCCGGCAAAGTAGATCAGCGACTTGCCGAAGACGTTCCCGGTCTCGATGTCCGGCATCAATAGCAGTTCCGCCCTGCCGGCGACCGGGCTCCCGCTTCCCTTGCGGCGGGCAGCCTCCAGACTGATGGCCATATCCAGCGAAAGCGGTCCGTCCACCAGGGCGCCGCTAATCTGGCCGCCGGCTGCCATATCAGCCAGGGCCGCAGCATCCAAAGTAGCCTGCATCTTCGGATTTACCACCTCATTGGCCGTAACGACGGCCACCCTGGGCTCGATCCAGCCCAGATCCAGCATGAAGCCAATGCCGTTTTCCAGGATCGCCCGCTTCTGTTCCAGGTCTGGGGCAATGTTGACGCCGCTGTCCGTGACAAACAGCAGACGGTCAAAACCGGGAATCTGGAAAACCGCCATGTGGCTCAATATTCTTCCGTTGCGCAGCCCGCAATCCCGGTTCAGGACAGCCTGCAGGAAATCGCTGGTGTTGACCATTCCCTTCATGAGGATCTCCGCCGTCCCATTGCTGACCGCCCTCACTGCCTCCAGGGCAGCCGCTCCCGGATCGGGCGCATCGATGATCTCAACCCCGTCCAGCGGCAGGGAGATCCTCCCGGCGATCTCCCTTATTTTCTTTTCATCTCCCGCCAGCACCGGTGTGACCAGCCCGGCATCCATCCCCATTTTCACCGTCTCCATGACGTGCTCATCATCGGCGGCCGCAACGCTCATCCGGCAGGCACCCAATGATCCGGAGGCCTTCAAGATCTCCTGAAATGTTTTATAGCACACGCCAGTCTCCCCTTAGCCAAGATATGTCTTCGGCTGTTCCTCGCCCCGCAGCACGCGCAGGCCACCCAGGGCCAGGGACTCCAGTTCTTCTTCACCGGGCATCACCACTACCGGAGCGATAAACCCGACCCTGGCGATCACCCGGTCAGTGATAAACTGCGAGTAAGCGATGCCTCCGGTGATGATCACCCGGTCCACTTCGCCTGACAGAACCGCGGCCATTGCCCCGATCTCCTTGGCAATCTGGTAGGCCATCGCCTCAAGAACGAGGCGTGCCTGATCATTGCCGTCTTCCGCCAGTTTTTCAGCCTCCCGGACATCCTTCGTCCCCAGATAGGCGTACATGCCGCCCCACTTCATCAGCTTGTCGTACATCTCCTGGTAGCTATAGCCGCCTGAATAACATAGTTTCAAGAGCTGCATGGCCGGCAGGCCGCCGCATCGCTCCGGAGAGAAGGGCCCATCCTGGATAGCGGCGTTGGAATCCACGATCCGGCCCTTTTTAAAGGGGGAGACCGAGATCCCGCTGCCCAGGTGGACGACCACAAAATTGCAGTCCTCCAGGCGGCGGCCCAGGCTGGCCGCTACCTTACGAGCTACGGCCTTCATGTTCAGGGTGTGGCATAGGCTGATCCTTTCCAGCTCCGGCAGGCCGGAGATGCGCGCCACCTCATCCAGTTCATCGGTGCTGACAGGGTCTACTATAAAAGCCGGAATGCCGGCCATGCCCGCGATGGTGTCAGCGATCAGGGCACCCAGGTTGGCTGCATGTTCTTCCCGCGGAGCGGAGGCCAGGTCATTCTTCATCCGGTCATTGACCGTATAGGTACCGCTCTCCATGGGCTGCAGGATGCCTCCGCGACCGACCACCGCCGCGAATGAATGCGCGGTCAATTCCTCCTCAGCCAGGGCATCGAGGATGAGATTCAAGCGGTAATCCTTCTGGTCGGCCACTCTCTGAAATTTTTGCAGATCAGAGGCCGGATGTTCAATCTTCTTCTCAAAAAGGCAGGACTCGTTATCATAAACTGCAAGCTTCGTCGATGCTGACCCAGGGTTAATGATCAACTGGCGGAAAATCTCTGCCTCCATAATGGTCCTCCATGTTCTGTTCGTCAGAACTCAGTTCTATTATATTCCGACTAAAAAATGCTGGGTGTCAATACCAGCCAGCTTGCATCGTCCGGGTGCTAGAGTTCTATCTAGCGGAACCTAGTTCTAATATAGCCCGTTTAAAAAAACGTATCTGGGCCTATGCCCGGATCTGACAACAAGTACTCGTTCTTATAGGCACACTTCTGAAAAAAGTATTCTCTGAATGCAGATAGAATTCCTTCATAGATACCGATAACCTTATCCCATGACCATCCTATCAGTCGCCAATGCGCTCGGAGATCCCAGCCGCAGCCTCTTTGACGGCAGCGATGATCTCCGGCATCCGGTCGGGAGTGAGCCGGGTAGTGGGGCCGGAGACACTGATGGCTGCAATCGCCCTGTTCTGGACAGTGAATATCGGCGCCCCAATACAGATCAGCCCCAGCTCAATCTCCTCCCGGTCCATACTATACCCCTGCTCTTTAATCCGGCACAGCTCCTTCTGCAATTCCTGAACATCGGTGATGGTATTTGGCGTGTATCTTTCCAAGCTGTTCTCGGCAATTCTTCGCAAGTAATCGTCCGGCTGATAGGCCAGCAACGCTTTGCCCAATGCCGAGCAGTAGGCCTTGGTTCCGGTGCCAATCGCAGGGGTTAGCTTGAGAACCTTCTGGGTCTCCACCTTATCGATAACCACTACCCGGCCCGGATCCTGCTCATCACTTTCCAGAACGCCCAGGTGCACCACCTCCCGGCACTGCTCGGCCAGTTTTTCCGTAAAAGGCCTGGCCAACTCCTGTATCTTCATTTTATCCCGGTAAAGCATGCCCAGGGAAAAAAGCTTGATTCCCAGCCAATACTTGTTGGTTACCGGATTCTGCTCGATAAACCCCCGCTCTTGCAGGGTGCCCAGCGCCCGGTGCACCGTGCTTTTATACAGCCCCAGATCCGCAGCGATCTCAGTGATCCCCATCTCACGCCTCTCCCGAAAGATAAGAAGCAAAATATCCAGGGCACGGTCGATCGATGAGACAGCATACCTGTTATTAGCCACAATTTCACCCCTCTCATCCCAGAACTGCAGAGTACGAGCCTGGTGCGATCAATCAATACCCTTGCTGCCAAACCGGTTATGGTGGGTGAAATCCTGCACCTCCCGGCGCACCCGCAGGTATTTACCCGTTGAGGAAGGATACCCCAGGCGTATGGAGAAGGCAATCCGCAGGTGGCCAGGAATGTTCAGGATACTCTTAACCTCTTTTTCCACCTGGCCGGCACTGAGGGAGCTCACCACGTGAAACTTGATCCCCAGGGCGCTAGACATGAGCCACATATTCTCCATCACACAGCCCAGGCTGATGGCGCCTAAAAAATCGCCCTCCGAGTCAGGCGCCCTCCTGCCGGGATCATAGACCACAACGAGCAGGACCGGGCCTGTTTGAATGTTCTTGCCCTGAGATGGGTTAAATCGTTCCGATGCCTCCGGTTTGGCTTCCGGAGTTCTCCAGGACGGTGGGAACATGGTGCCCAGAATCCCGACCTTTTTTCTGAGCAGTTCCTCTTCCGAAAAGGAAAGCTGCCGATAGTTTTCACGGATAAAGGTTTCGGATGCCGGGTATCTGATCTCCCCTATCGCGCTCAGAAGCTTTTTATCGTCAACGACCACAATTTCAAAATTCTGCATGTTGTGGGCCGTAGGCGACCAGCGTCCCGCCTCCAGGATCTGCCTCAGGTCATCTTTTGCTATCTGGTGTTCGGAGTCGTAGGGCCCTCTTGCCGACTGCCTTTCCTGGATCAGCTGCAAGGTTTCCATGCCATGACCTCCTAACAAAATATTTAGCTCATTCTTAAAACTGACCGGAAATGCACCTTTGATGTCATCATCTTTTCAAAGGCCAGTGCCGCCTGCTCCAGGGGGAATACCTCCACCACCGGAACCACCCCGAACAGCATGCTGAACCGGACGGCCTCTTCAATGCTGCCCGCCACCCAGCCGCTGACGGAACGGCTGCCCGCCAGCAAAAGAGACGGTGAAAAGTGCAGTGGTTCCGACACGCCGGTGACGATAATCATCTTACCGTTGCGGCTGAGACCGCCGATCAACTCCGATATGGCCTTGCTGCTCGGAGCCGTACCGAGAATGACCCGTGCCCCTCCCAACTCCTTCAATTCCTTCACCGCATCGGTGGCATTGGTATCGATATAGATATGGGCGCCCAGCTTGTATGCCAACTCCTCTTTTTCCCTGCCGCGGGACAGAACGGCGGTTTGGAAGCCGAGTTTGGCAGAGTATTGCACTGCCAGATGGCCCAGCCCTCCCAGGCCGTGGATCGCCACCAGTTCCCCGGCCCTGGCGCCACAGTTTTGCAGCGCTCCAAATGTCGTCCGCCCGGCGCAGAGAAGCGGCGCCGTCTCCACCGGAGTGAGCTTGTCCGGTATGCCGACCAGGGCTTCCGAGCGGGCAACCATATATTCGGCATAGCCGCCGTCAATCGAGAGGCCTGTGGTTAAAGAGTGTCCGCAGGCCAGAAAATCACCCCTCCGGCAGGCGCTGCACTGAAAGCAATGCCCTCCGTGCCATCCCACGCCAACCCTCTGCCCGATCTTCCAGCCTTTGGCCTGAGATCCCACAGCCTCAACAACACCAACAACTTCATGTCCGGGAATGATCGGATACTTGATACCCGGCCAGTGGCCCTCCTTGGCGAGCGCATCTCCACGGCAGATCCCACAGGCCTCTACCCTGATCAGGACCTCGTTGTCCCCTGGTTCGGGAATTTCCCTATTGACCAGCTCCAGGCCGGCTCCAGGCTCACTCACCTGAACCGCTCTCATCATCGGCACCCGATACACCTCCAGGAATATTTATCATTAATTATATGTTAATGTGTGGTTACCCACAAATCAACCTCGGCATCCTCATGATCAATCCCCTATTGCCTGCCCGCTTGTGTTGCCGATCAGAATCATCCCTATCTTGCTTAACACTTAATTGCAACAAAAATGCCCACCGTGAGATGGTGGACACTTTTTCTTAAGTTCCGGTTTCCAGTTCACTCGATCGATCTCATACCGCATGAAGCTCCGAGAACTGGCTAACCGTTCTTTTCCTTGCTCATTTTTTCATGCATCTCATCGATGGACAGCGGATTAAGGGGTTTGCAGAGGATCTCATTGACCCGGATCTTGTTGAAGTGCTGGGAAGAGGCTGCCTGCATCACTAGAGCAGTATCAGAACCCCGGCCGGTACCGGCGATGGCGATCACCCTTTCCTGGCTGGCCAACAACCCGGCATCAGTGGCCATCAGCACTGTCTCAAAGCACACCTTGGTTCCCTGGCTAAAGCAGCGCAACAGGTTAGCCATCAGAGTGGGCGCAGCGGACCCGTAGAGATTGTCCGTATGGAACAGCATGGTGCCAAAGTGTACCTCATGCCCAGCTTCTCTCAGAGCCTTCACCAACTCCGGCGGAAAGAGATTGACCGGCCGGTGAAAATCCCACTGGTGGGGCACCACAATCAACTGCACGCCGTCATCTTTAAAAAAATCCATGGCCTTTCTGGCCGTGGCGCCAGTAGTGGACGCCAGCACAATTTTCTTGATTTGCAACGCTCTGGCTCTCTCCTGAGCAAGCCTGAAGGTGATATCTGTGTTTCCGGGATCCATGCCTTCAAAATAGACTGTTTTACTCTCCATCATTCAACCTCCCTGAGACTTATCGCGTCGGGCATAAGCCAGCTGATGCTTAATCTGGCAGGCCTTGGTCAGAACCTTCTTTTCAGCTTAATATAGTCATTATACCCTGAGATAATCACAGCGCCAATATAGTCCCGGATGGATCGGAGGAGGATCAAAGATGTGAGTAGGGATGCGAACTAGATAAAAAGATGCCTACAGATATTTAATTGCCTCACGCACACTGCGGGGCTGCAGGTCATGGCTTTGCAAAAATAACCTTACAAACCTGTACTCCATGTACCCCAATAATTTGGCGGGAGCGTGTGAGAATCGAACTCACCAAAGACACTCGTCATGCCTCTCACTGGATTTGAAGTCCAGGCGCACCACCAGGCACAATCCGCCCCCATGCGACGCTATTTTATCATAAAAATAGGCTAAACGTCGAGGAAAGGGGGAAACTGGCGGGGTAAGAGGATTACTCAGACTGCTGGGCATGCTTGCGCCGGGCGATGAGGGCTGCTCCCAGAGCGCCCACGATCTGCGGTTCCGGGGGGACAGCGATCTTGGCGCCCAATTGCTCGGATAGCGCCCGGACGACTCCCTGGTTCTTGGCCACGCCGCCGGTCATCATCACTCCATTGGCCAGGCCGAGACGGTTGGCCAGGCCTGCGGTGCGCTCGGCGATGGAGTGATGCAGGCCACGGACGATCTCCGGACGCGGTACTCCTTGGGCGATCAGGGAGACCACCTCTGATTCCGCAAAAACCGTACACATGCTGCTGATTTGGGCTGCCCTACCAGCCTGCAGGTCCTCCTGCCCCAATTGCTCAATGCCCAGTTCCAGTCGTTGCGCCATCACTTCCAGAAAGCGCCCGGTACCGGCAGCACATTTGTCGTTCATCAGAAAATCGACCACGTTACCTTGGGCATCGACTCTGATTACCTTGCTGTCCTGCCCACCGATATCGATTATCGTCCTCACATCCGGTGAAAAAAAAGCGGCGCCCCGTCCGTGGCAGGAGATCTCGGTGACCTGGCTGTTGGCAAAAGGCACGCTCATCCGCCCATATCCAGTGGCGATCACCGCATCCACATCGCCCTCTGTTAATCCGGCCTGCTCCAGGGCCTGTCCGAAGGCGCGCCCGGCCGCAGTCTGCGCCTTGACTCCGGTATTGATGATGACGTAGGCCAGAACCTGGTCGTCTTGCATTACCACTGCATCCGTCGACAGCGAGCCCACATCGATCCCTGCCGTAATCATGCCCTGATCACATCCCAGCTTATTTTTTCGCCTTCATCTCATAGAAAAACATACGGCGCGCATTTGATAATAGGGCAGCGCGCCAGGTTCGAACAATAAAAGGTTTGTGCCTTATAAGCTAGTTGCTCTCCCGCCCCCGCCAAGATACCGATTCAACGGTCAGGCCCTGTTTTGCCAGATCATCCACAATCCTGCCGGCCTCTTCGTTTCTGAGTTGAATAACCAGCATCCCCTTATGAAAAACCGCAATGTGGGATATGTCGCCATTATTTTTATAGATGGTGTCTACGATCTTAGCCAGAGTTCCCGGTTTGTCCTCGACCTTCAGGTTGAGGCGGGTACCCGGTTCATCCAGGCCCATGATCTCGATGAAAGCGTCGAAAATATTGCTCTCAGTGATGATTCCCACCAGTTTGTCGTTCTCCACCACGGGAAGGGCGCCGATGTTGTGCTCGCGCATCAGCAAGGCAGCCTCCTCCAGGTAGGCGTCCGGTTTGATGGTGATCAGCTTCTGTCTCTTGATGGCCTTGTCGATGGTCATTTTGGAAAGCAGGTAATTAATTTCAAAAATACTCAGCGAGGTCGCCGGTGAGGGGGACACCTCTCTCAGATCGCGCTCGGTCATGATCCCCACCAGTTTGCCCTTGTCCACCACCGGTAGACGCCTGATCTTGTTCTCCCGCAGCAGGACGAAGGCATCGGCGATATTGTTCTGCGGGGTGATGGTCACTGGATCCGGTGTCATGTGGTCGCGCACCAACATTTTACCCCACTCCTTTCAATGATCGCTTCACTGATCTATTGCTAGTTTACCTGTGCTCTTGCAAATTTATTATATACCCGTAGCAATGCCCAGGTGCCGCTAATGATCTATGAACCCCGTCAATGTCGTATAACTCTAAGCGATCTCTCCCAGATAGGCTGTGCGCACGCGCTCATCTGACCGTAGCGTCTCCGAAGGTCCGGAAATGATGATCTGGCCGGTCTCCAACACGTAACCCCGGTGGGCGACCTGCAAAGCCATGAAGGCGTTCTGCTCTACCAGCAGGACGGTAGTACCCAGCTTGTTGATGCTGGAGATGATGTTGAAGATCTCTTCCACCAGGATCGGGGACAGGCCCATGGACGGTTCATCCAGCAGCAATATTTCCGGCTTGGCCATCAGCCCGCGTCCAATTGCCAGCATCTGCTGCTCGCCGCCGGAGAGGGTGGACCCCTGCTGCTTGGCTCGTTCCTTGAGTCTGGGGAAACGGGTGAAGACCTCTTCCAGAGATTCCTGGATGCCCACCCTGTCACTACGGATATAAGCGCCCATCATTAAATTTTCCAGCACTGTCAGGTTACCGATGATCTTGCGGCCCTCGGGCACGTGAGAGATGCCCATTTTGACGATCTGGTGCGCCTTCATATTGGTGATCGGTTTGCCGTTGAAGACGATCTGGCCATTCTGGACTCTCTCCAACGAAGAGATGCTCCGCAGGGTAGTGGTCTTGCCAGCTCCGTTAGCGCCGATCAGGGTGACGATCTCCCCCTTTTCTACCTCGAAAGAGATGCCGTGCAGCGCCCGGATATTGCCGTAGGATACCTCCAGGTTCTTGACTTCCAGGATCATGCCACAGCACTCCTTCCCAGATAGGCCTCCAGCACTTTCGGATTGTCACGAATCTCCTGGGGCAGGCCGCTGGCAATAACCTCGCCGAAGTCCACCACCACCAGCCGATCGCAGATCGGCATGACTAAGCCCATCTGGTGCTCGATCAATAGCACCGTGAGATCGAATTTCTCCTTCACGAACCGCAGCAGATCGACCATCCGTCCAACCTCTGCCGGGTTCATGCCCGCCGCCGGCTCGTCCAGCAATAATAAATCCGGCTTTACCGCCAACGCCCTAGCGATCTCCAACCGGCGCTGGGCACCGTAAGGAAGGCCGTTGGCCTTGATGTACGCCTTATCTTCAAGCCCGAGGGTGGCCAGTATGTCCAAGGCCTGATCGGTCAGCTCCGCCTCTCTGGCAATAAAACGGGGCGTGTGCAGGATGGAGTCCACCAGGTTATAGCCCGCCCGCGGGTGAAACCCGATGCGGACGTTGTCCAGCACCGAGATCTGCGGAAACAGCCGGATATTCTGGAAAGTGCGGGCAATGCCCTGTTGCGCCACCTGAAACGGCCTCAGGCCATTCATCAGCTTGCCCTTAAAGGTGATCGTTCCGTCCGTGGGTGCGTAGTAGCCGGAAAGCATGTTGAAGATGGTGGTCTTACCGGCTCCGTTTGGCCCAATGACGCCGACGATCTCCCCGGTCTCGATCTCCAGGTCGAAGTTGTTGACAGCCCGCAGGCCGCCGAAGTTGATGCCCAGGCTCTTAATCTCCAGCAGCGGCATGCGTCTTCCTCCTTTTTATCTGTGGCACCAGGCAAGAGGCCTCGATGCCTCCGAATACCCCCTGGGGCCGCATGATGATAATCACGATAAGGATGATGGCATAGATCACGCCACGAAAATCATATAAGGGACCCAGCACTAATCTTAAAACTTCCCAGATGAATGCCCAGCCGACGGCTGTGATCACCGTTCCGGTGAGACTGCCCAAGCCGCCCAGCACCACTACGATCAGGTAGTTGATGGATTCCAGGAAGTTGAAGGAGTCGGGATGCAGGAAGGGGATGTTGTGAGCATAGAGAGCACCACCCAGGCCAGCCAGAGCGCACCCGATAGTGAAGGCCATGATCTTGGTCCTGGCCGGACTGACTCCCACCACATCCGCTGCCGTCTCGTTCTCCCGGATTGCCGTACACGCCCTGCCGTGGGTGGAAAAGATAAAGTTCCGCGCCAGGATGACCGCTATCAGGACCAACACATAGTACCATCCAAAGCCCTGAACCTGGGGAACGCCGGTCATCCCCCTGGCCCCTCCCAGGGCTGGGATCAGTTTGTCCGAGTTCTGTAAACCGTTGGTGACGATAAAGCCGAAGCCCAGGGTGGCAATGCCCAGGTAATCGGACTTCAAGCGCAGGATCGGCACTCCGATCAGGTAGCCCACCACTCCGGCAACCACCGCGCCTACAACCAGCGATCCCAGAAAGGCCAAGATTCCGTAGTGCCTGAATGTAAGGTTAAACAGGCCGGCAGCGTAGGCGCCGATGCCGACGAAGGCAGCGTGGCCAAGTGAAAACTGGCCGGTAAAACCATACATGATGCTCAGGCCGAGGGCGCCGATGGTAACGACCATAGCGTATCTCATGATCTCCTGCCAATAGGGGCCAACGATCCCGACCATCATCAGCGCTTCAAGTACGGCGTATAATACCAGCACGCTGGCCAGGGCCATTATGACCTGCTTTTTCTTGTCCAATTGCGCCACCTCCTATATCTTCTCAAGCTCGTTGCGCCCCAAGATCCCCGACGGTCTGATCAGCAGCACGATGATCAGGATAGCAAAGGCAACGGCGTCACGAGCCTGTGAAGAGATATAGGCTGCCGTCATGATCTCCACCTGCCCCATGATCAGTGCTCCCAGCACCGCTCCCGGGATGATCCCGATGCCTCCAAGCACGGCAGCGATAAAGGCCTTGAGGCCGGTCATGATCCCCAGGAAGGTCCAAAGCTCCGGGTAGGCAAAGCCGAACAGCACGCCACCCATGCCGGCCAGGGCTGAGCCGACGGCAAAGGTAAAGGAGATCGTCTTGTCGACATCGACTCCCATCAGGCGGGCAGCGTCGTGGTTAAAGGAGACGGTACGCATGGCCGCCCCCATCTTCGTCTTGAAGATCAGGAGTTGCAGCAGCGCCAGGAAGACGACGACGGTGCCCAGGATGATCACCTGAACGATGGTGATCCGGACTCCGCCGATAATCCACGTTATATCTGGGACCGGTGGGTGAATGACGATATAGTCCGGTCCGAACACGAACTTTAAGCTGGTGAAGTACTCCAGAAAGAAGGATGCGCCAATGGCGCTGATCAACGCCGCAATCGGAGCGGCATAACGCAATGGCCGGTAGGCGATGCGCTCATTGAGCACCCCGACAATGGCGCAGACGGCCATGGCCATGACCAGGGCTAACGGCCAGGGGAGCTTGATGAGGGTGTAGCCGAAGTAACCTGTAAAGGCGCCCACCATGAACACGTCACCGTGGGCAAAGTTGATCAGCTTGATGATCCCGTAGACCATGGTGTAACCGAGAGCAATCACAGCATAGACCAGACCCAGTTGGAGACCATTGACGATTTGTTGGATAAAAGATATCAATTTTACCCCTCCGTAGGGTGCCGACTGTTTAAAAGCGGAGAAAGGGGCCCTGCCGGGTGCCCTTCGGGCGTGGCATTGCCCCTTTCCGGTTATTTTGCTATGGTTTGATGCTGGCAGCGAACGTCGATTTCTTGTTCTTGCCGTCGATCTTGAGGATTACAGCAGACTTGATCGGGTTGCCGTCCGCCCCAAAGGAGATCTTGCCGGTAACAGTCTGGAAGTCCTTGAGGTTCTGGATGGCGTCCCTGATCTTGGTCGGGTCGGTGGATGCAGCGTTGGTGATGCCTCCCAGCACGAGGTTCGTCGCATCATAGGCCAGGGTCCCCAGAGCATCCGGCTTGGAGCCGTAAGCCGTCTGGTAGTCCTTGACCCAACTCTGGACCTGTGGGCTCGGGTCGTCGGCGGAGTAATGGTTGGAGAAATAGCCGCCATCCATGGTTGCCCAGTCGAGGTCAGAGGAATCCCAGCCGTCGCCGCCCATGAACACGGCCTTGATGCCCTTGTCCCGGGCCTGCTTGCCAATCAGACTGACCTTCTGGTAGTAATCGGGCAGGTAGAGGACGTCCGGCTTCAGGGCAGCGATCTTGGTCAACTGCGCCGAGAAGTCGGTGTCATTCTTGGTGTAGGCCTCGGTGTCCAGCATCTGGCCACCAAGCTTGGTGAAGGACTGGCTGAAGAAGTCCTTGAGGCCCACGCTGTAGTCGTTGCCCTGGTCGTACAGAGCGGCCGCAGTCTTGGCCTTGAGGTTATTCACGGCAAAGGTAGCGCCCACCGTGCCCTGGAACGGGTCGATGAAGCAGGCACGGAAGGCATAGGTCTTCCGGTCGGGGTCCATCGTGACCTTGGGGTTGGTGGCGGTCGGGGTGACAAAAGGCACCTTGTACTGTTCGCAGACCACCGAGATGGGGATAGTGCAACTGGATGTCACGGAACCGACGATGGCGGAGACCTTGTCCTGGGTGATCAGCTTGGTTGCCACTGCAGTGGCCTGGGTGGCGGTGTTGGCGTCATCACCGATCACAGTCTGGATCGTATAGCCGGCCACCGTGTTGTTATGCTCTTTTATCGCCAGCAGGAAGGCGTTTTGGGTGGATGTGCCAAATGTTTTGACGTCACCGGTAAGCGGTCCGATAAAGCCGATCTTGATGACCTTCTCGCTTGACTGTGTCTTGGGAGCGCAACCAGAAGCCGCTACCGAAAACATAAAAAGCACAACCAATAAAAGTGCAACCCACTTCACGTTTTTCATTAATGATCAAACCCCCTGTAATATTCTCTTGCTCTCCAAACTCTTTTAGAAACCGACAGTTTCTCAGCCTCACGCGCTACTAGCTTAAAATCACCACGCCAGGCAAGAGTACACGGTATCCCAATGCCGGGTACGTCTTTGTGCCTGGCTCCTTTTTAACGCCTATTCCCTACCTACCAACACCAGTACCATAAGTTGCGCTGTTTCTACAGCACAATATTCCGGCCCCACCCCCTCCTTTCAGCCTTTTCTATTGTCTCCGAAATATTGCTTTTTAAATTAAGTTATATTCGGCAGCTAAGTATAAATCCCTTTTGCAATTTTGCCTGACTATAATTTTTTTGGCAATTAGAACAGCTTCCTTTTATCTCCCAGGCGTTTTGTTTTTTTGGTCTGATCAAAATATTCCAACAGGGGTAAACAGTAACGCCGGGATATGCCCAACAGATCCCGCACTTCCGCCACAGTAACCTCTCCGTGTTCCTGCATGAAGCCCCGCAGCATTTGCCAGGCCTGTCCCACTCCTTCCTTTAAAAAGTAAAGTTCCTCCCCGACTTTCACCAATATCTCCTGTTGGAGACAATATTGCAGCAACTCAGGATCCCCAAACAGCACACGCAACTCTTCGACCGGAGGCGGGGCGAAAGGCTGTGCCCGTAGAACAAAAAGCGCCTTTTCCAGAACACTCTGCTGCTGCGCTGTCAATTGCACGCTGAAGCCCGACCAGGCCAACGTCTGGCCGGTAATCGCCAGTTTCCGGTCCGTCACCCATTTGTCGAGCAGGGCCTGGTAAAGCCGGGGGGGAATGGCGCTGAAGATCCGGGAGCGAAGTTCCTCCTTGGGATAACCGTTACGCAGCGGAAACTGCTGGTGATACTGCCGTAGGGCCGCCTCTACCGCCTGCTCCCAGGATGCTATTAAAGCAACGGTCACTGCGTAGGTCTCGCATCCCAGATCAAAGAGGAAGATATCCCCCGCATCCCGCATCTCCTCAAGAAACTGACGGACCTCGGCCACGGTAAGGCCGGCCTTACCGGCCAGATCGCCGGGCATGACGGGACCGCGCACTGTCTGTAACTCCTCGCCCAGACGGGCGAAGGGACTACCGGATAATTTACGCTCCAACCGCTCCAGCACTTCGTGCCGAAAGCGGCGATGTCTGAGCCCGCCCACTTCCACGATCTCCCCACCGCCGATGGTAGTTACCGGTGAGTACTGCCTGATCACAAGCCGGTCGTGGACTGCAGCCACTACCGGCTCCTCCAGTTCGATCTGCGCAAAGGCATCGTCTCCAGGCGATAGCTCGTCATGATTCAGCAATCGTAAGCGCCCCAGGGTCTCTTTGGTGCCCAGGTGAAACCTCACCCGCTGCCAGTTCTTTAGATTATGAGGCGCCCGCTCCAGTACATGAAGCCAGATGGTCAATCGACGGACCGGGATGAATGCTCCGGGGGCTACCAGAACCTCTCCCCGCTCCACCTCGCTAACTTCCACGCCGGCCAGGTTCACTGCCACCCGTTGTCCTGCGTAGGCAGCCTCGGTCTTCTTGCCATGCACCTGCAGGGAGCGTACCCGGCCCTGTACTTCCGAGGGCATGATCGCCAGCGTGTCTCCTAGGCAGATGCTGCCGCTGAACAACGTCCCGGTCAGCACCGTACCAAAACCAGTGATGGTAAAGATCCGGTCGATCGGCAGGCGGGCGGGGCCAGTCCAGGGCTTGGACTGCACCGCAGCTGCCATCTGCTCAAGGATCCGGCGCAGTTCATCCAGCCCCTCCCCGGTCACCGAAGAGACGGAAACAATCGGAGCATCCTCAAAGCGAGTCCCGGACAGCAATTCACGCACCTCTTCCTTAACCAGTTGCAGCCAGTCCTGATCCACCAGGTCGGCCTTGGTGAGGGCCACGATACCCTGCTGCACGTGCAGCAGCTCCAGAATATCCAGGTGCTCCCGGGTTTGGGGCATCACCCCCTCGTCCGCAGCTACCACGAATAGGACTAGGTCGACGCCGGCGGCACCCGCCAACATATTCTTGACGAACCGTTCGTGCCCGGGCACATCTACGATCCCGGCCACCATACCATTGCTAAAATATAGAGGGGCAAACCCCAACTCAATGGAAATGCCTCGCTCCTGCTCCTCTTTCAGACGATCGGTATCCACACCGGTCAGCACCTTGACCAGTTGGGTCTTGCCGTGATCCACGTGGCCGGCGGTACCAATGATGATGAAGGAGTCCACTCTACTCCCCCCCACAAAATCAATCTCTGCTCCACTTTTGGTAGAATAGGGGATAGCTATCATTTTTCAGCCGCTATTAACTAGGCAGCATTATTAAACGCAATCCGGATCGTCCTGATCCTCTTCCGGTTGGTCGTATAGGGCCTCATTGGCGCAAGAAATTGCCTTTTCTTCAAAATTCGATGCTTTCTTTTGGGTTATTCCACCGGCCAGGGCTACAACTACTACCTCTACCAGCAAAGCAATCTCCTCTTCTGTCAGAGTGCGCGGGTCCAGCAGCACAGCCTCTTCCTGGATGCGCACCAGTACCGGAGGGTCGCTCCGGCGCAGGCGGTCGGCCAGGGCGACCGTGCTTAGACCCGCCGGACGCAACTCCACCAGCGTGGTAGGAAGTTCCTCCATGGGTAGGGCTCCGCCCCCCACTCTGGAACTACCCCGGCGCAGATCCACAGCGCAGGCGTGGCCCAGGCGCCCGGTCAGCAGCCTCCGCAGTTCCACCGCCCGCTGCTGCAGTATGGCAGGCGTGGCAGTGAGCATGCGCAATACCGGCAGCGCCTGCTCCGCTTCCTCCCGCACGTAAGCCTGCAAGGTAGCCTCCAGGGCAGCCAGAGTGAATTTGTCCACCCGCAGCGCCCGCAACAGCTGATTCTCTTTCAGGGTACGCAACAGTTCGGCCCGCCCCACTATCAGTCCCGCTTGGGGACCGCCCAGCAGCTTGTCCCCGCTGAAAGTAACAACGTCTACCCCTGACGCCAGGCTATCCTGAACCGTCGGCTCCGGGCCAATCCCGTGACGTTCGAGATCGATCAACGCACCGCTGCCCAGGTCTTCCACCACGATCACCTGATGCCTCGCAGCCAGACCTACCAGTTCTTCCTTGTCAACCTGGCTGGTGAAGCCCATGATCCGGTAGTTGCTGGGGCGCACCTTGAGCAGCATGGCGGTTTCGGGGCCGATCGCCCGCTCGTAGTCCCGAGGGTGGGTTTTGTTGGTGGTGCCTACTTCTTTCAGAATCGCTCCACTCTGGGCCATCACTTCGGGAATCCGAAAGGACCCTCCGATCTCGATCAGCTCACCCCGGGACACCACCACCTCCCGGCCACGGGCCAGGGAGTGCAGCACGAGCAATACGGCGGCGGCATTGTTGTTCACCACCAGTGCGGCCTCAGCCCCGGTCAAATCGATCAGCAACCGCTCCACGTGGCTGTAACGGGAACCCCGCCTGCCGCTTTCCAAATTGAACTCCAGGTTACAGTAGCCCCGGGCCACCCGTTCCATGGCGGCGCAAGCCTCGGCGCTGAGGGGCGCCCGTCCGAGATTGGTGTGCAGCACTACTCCAGTGGCATTGATCACCGGACGCAGGCTAAGGCGCAGCAGACTCTCCATCCGCTGTCTGACCTCTTGCACCAGGTCGTCCAGCGCCGGCGGCATCTCTCCCCGCTCCATGATTGCCTGGCGCCATAATTTCAGCACCTCCCGCGCTACCGCGGTCAACGCCCCAGAGGGATAATGGCGCTCCGCTCCTGGAGCAGCTTTCTTCACCAGTTCGTGAACCGACGGCAGTTGCCGTGCCAGCTTAGCATCAGACATCGTGAGGATCCCCCCGAATCTCTTTTACCGAACGCTTACCTAGTGCAACCGCCAACTGGGCCTAGCCGCAGTGGCAGCCGAAAAAGCGGCTTAAAGCACACGGATGCCCAAGATCTTCATGCTTTATGTAGATTTCCCAACCTTCCAAGTTATTTATTCCACAACAACAGCGTAAATCCTTTCATAATCAAGGATTTATCAGCTTTTATCGCTCACTCAGGGTGGTCTGGTTCCATATTTCTATCGCCCGAGACCATGGGCCATGGCCCTGATCCCCTGAACCATCAGGAGCAACACGCCGACACCGCCAAACAGTGGGTAGACCAGGCGCACCAGGGATGAGAATTGCAGGCGGGCGAAAAACAAGGAGATTCCCAGGATCAGGGCCAGGGCGAGCCGGTAAGACAGGCACCACCGGAGCCGTGTAGCCACCCCGTAACAGCTCACCACAGCAGTGCTGATAATGGCCGCCCACAGCACCACAAAATAGACCCACTGCAGACTGGGGTGCACCAACCCCGCCACCACCAGCACCGGCACCTCCCAATTAGCCACCTGACCACGAAAGGGCAGCAGGATCTGGATGATTAGCAGGGCAAAGACGGCCAGTCCCATCCCGCCCAGTAGATTGCCGGCCAGGCGTTGCCTGGCCAGGCCGCGCCGGCCTAGGGGGACGAGCACTACCATCGCTCCCAGCATGTTGAAGCCGGCATAGAACAGGGTTGCCCCAATCCAGTGGGGGAAGATCGGGGCCATTGGCGAGATCTGGACCGTTCCCGGTGGGAACGCAAGGCCGTTCAGGCTCCGGGTCAGCAGAAACACCGCCAGGCAGACCAGAAACTTCAGCGGCACCAGGAAAACATTGAAAGAAACCAGGGACTCGAGGCCCCCCCAGAGCACCGCCAGAGTCGCTATACCCGTGAGCAAGCCGCCGCATCCTGTGCGCAGACCCAGGTGCTCCGTAAATAGGGCATTGCCCGCGGACAGCATGATGAAAACGGTGCAGAACAGATACAGGCTGATCAACAGATCGATACACAATGCCCCGCGCCTCCCTAGCAGGTAGCGCAGGTAATCGGAGTAGTCAGTCAGCCTGCAGCGATAGCTCAGTTCACAGATGACCGCCCCCCAGATAGCAAATAGCAGGCCGGAGCCGATGATTCCATAGCTACCGGCCAAGCCATAACCAAGAAAGAATTGGCCAAGCTCCTGCCCGGAGGCGAAACCGGCGCCCACTACCGCCCCAATAAATGCTGCCGCAATTTTCCAGGATAAGCCCCGCTCCCCGTTAACCACAACATCACTCCCGTCCCCTTTAAAAATTATGCGGGAACAGGAATTTATTGCCTGGATATGCTTGTCAACGTATAAAAACAGCAGTTTTACCATAATACTTTTAGAGTAATTTAATGCTAGGGAGGGTTACCGGTGATCATAAACCGGGACAACTCGGGCATCACCACCGATGCCGTTTCCGAGGGAGAACTTCAGGAACTGCGGGTCAAGGTACACGACAGCGCCGCCGTCCAGCAGTTAGCCTCTTATCTGGCGCACCTGCTGCAGGAGATTGATCCGGGCCAGAGCAGGCCGCTAGTATTGGTTTCGATCGGGACCGACCGTCTCACCGGAGACAGCCTGGGTCCCCTGGTAGGTAGCCGTGCCCGGGAACTGGCACCCGGTCTGTCTGTCTACGGCACCCTGGAGGAGCCGGTACACGCCATTAACCTGGCAGAAAAAATCAAGGAGATCAACCAAGTTTACCAGAAGCCACTGGTGGTGGCGGTTGATGCCTGCCTCGGCCAGGCCCACAACGTGGGTACCGTCTCCATCGGTCGCGGCGCTCTGTACCCTGGTACCGGAGTCCACAAGGACCTGCCCCCGGTGGGAGAGATCTTTATTTCAGGCGTGGTTAATGTGGGAGGATTTCTGGAATATCTGGTGTTGCAGAATACGCGGCTCTGCCTGGTGATGCAGATCGCCGATTGTATCGCCAGATGTCTGATGTTGACCTGTTCTACCTGGTTGCCGCAGTGCCCGGCTGCCGCCACTTCTGAAGCCTGCACGCAGATCTGTAATCACGGAGCTACCGGCTTGACAGCCCGCCCATCTATAAGAGTCCGTTGACCCAAACACCGGTGAAGCTCTGCTGCAATCTCTTCGGGAGCGCTGTGGCGTCGATCGCCAGCACCTTGGTCGTAAAATCTTCAGAATTTAGGATTGCCCTTTATGGATGACGTGGTTATATGCAAGAGCGTCGATGACCTCCTGATCGGAGGTCTGGCGAAAGTCCCCGTAGAATTGACCGACAGCATAAAAATCTGAAGGGGCGAACACACAGACGATCTCGTCGGCTTCCGGTTGGAGACGGGAGATAACATCAGGAGGAGCGACAGGCACCGCCAGCACCAGCCGGAACGGTTGTTGCCGGCGTAGGGAACGCAGAGCGGCCTGAACCGTATAGCCAGTGGCGATGCCGTCATCTGCCAGGATTACGGTATGCCCCCGACTCTCAGGGCCTGGCCGGTCACCACGGTAGAGACTGAGCCTGCGCCGGATCTCCCGGAGTTCCCTGGCAACCTGTCGCTCTAGTCCCTGGCGTTCAATTCCGGTATCTCTGATCAGGGTCTCGTCATAAAATACTGTGCCGTCGGGTGCCACTGCGCCAACGGCCATTTCTGGGTTGAAGGGCGCCCCGATCTTCCTGGGCACAATCACATCCAGTGGCGCATCCAAGAATGCTGCCACCTCCGCTGCCACGATCGCCCCTCCCCGGGGAATACCCAGCACGATAAGATCTGGTTTCTGGAGATGCTGCAGCCTGGCAGCAAGCCGCCGGCCTGCATCCCTGCGATCTGCGAACACCGCCGTATACCACCCTTCACAGTTAGTGCAGCATTATCATCTTGGGGCGTAGGGACGGAACCCGGAGTCTACTCCGCTTCTCCCGTCAGACCAGCAACCGGAGCCGCTTCAGTGATGGTCTTGCACTCTCCATGGAAAACAGCCCCCTCCTCCACATACAACTTGGCAGCCCGTAAATCCCCGAAAAGCTTGCCCGTCATGGTTAGCTCCAGCTTGCCGGATGCTTCCACCTGTCCGTGTACCTCGCCGGCGATCAGTACGTTGCGTCCTGATAATTTTGCAACGGCCCGGGCGTTCTCGCCAATAATCACATCACCGGAGGCCCTTACTGTCCCCTTGAACTGCCCATCGATGCGGATTCCGCCAGCTGTCTCCAGCGTGCCCTCGAAGCCAGCTTCCTTACCTAAAACAGTATCTAGCCTCTCATCTGAACTCAAGCTGGCCTTCTTGCCCCATGCCATATCCAAGCCCCTCTTTCTACTATACTATCCTGCTCATAAGCAAAACCTGCATCAGTCAGCTAGCATATTAACTTTTTTCTATCCCGCCAGATTCTTTTGCAGAAACAAACCGGGCAAGCTATTTTAGCAACGGCCTCGGGTTGACTAGAACGCCGTTCAGCGTCATCCCGAAGTGCAGGTGTGGCCCCGTGCTACGGCCATTGGTACCCACAGCTCCGATCACGTCCCCCTTGTTAACTCGCTTGCCGGTAGCAGTGCGTACGGCACTGAGGTGACAGTATGAGGACTGGTAGCCATTGCCATGATCGATGGTGATCACCGTACCGTAGCCGGATTTATACCCGACAAACACCACCGCTCCGCTGCCCGCGGCTTGTACCGAAGTGCCGTAGGGAGCGGCGATATCAAGGCCGGTATGAAACTCGGAACTATACCCCCCGAAGGGATTGCGGCGGTAACCGAAGGGAGATGTTATCGACCCGGTCACCGGCCAATGATTGGGCATAGCCGCCAGGGCCTGAAAATGTGCAGTCAGATCGCCCTGCAACAGCTGCAGGGCCTGCCTGGCAGAAACAGCATCCTGGGAGGTCTCGTTCAGGTCTGCAGCCACAACAGTTGTCGATGGGCTCGTCTTTAAGAGACCGCCAAGTAGCATCGCCCGCCGGCTAGCGGTACCGCTAGCCGGCTCGGAACGGCTAGCCTGGCTCTTGTTGCTGAGACCTACCATCGAACGCACTTTCTGCTCCAGGCTCTGGATTTCCTGATAGGCAGAACGCTCCTGTTGGGCCTGCACCTCCAGGGACTGCAACTGCGCCTGTTGGCTGGCGTTAATCTGGCGAAGCCGCCCCAGCTCAACAAGTTCTGCCCGCATCTGCACCGTGCGGACACAAGCGAATACAGTTACCAGCACCAGTGCAGACGCTATTAATCCGCTGGCCGCCGCCAACCAGAGAGGGAGCTTCACGCTTCTGACCTGCGTTCCCCTTGGTGGTATGAGCAGAAGGGTCAGGGGGCGGGCCAGAAAACGCTTCCCTCGCAAAATAAAACCTCGAAACATAATCTCCTCCCCATTAAAGCAGGCCGGATATTCCGGCAGTAATTGCCCGCTCAGTGCTGCTGTGCGTCCCGCTGTTGGATCGTGGCGAGGGCTTTCTGGATCGCCTTTTTTTCCTCATTGCTCAAGGGAGTGGTAGAAACACCGCCAACCACTTGCCGGGAATAGAGACGGCAGTCATCTCGGCCAGAGAGACAGCAAAACACAATGCCATCTCCTTTCTGGTTGAGCAGCGCCAGGGCAAAACTCATATCCCCGCGTTCTGAAAAAGCATTGAAGCGCTCAAAACCCACTCCCTGAAGGGATGCCGCCTGGGTGGCGATCAGGCCGCTGGTGCCAACCTCGAGTTGACCGAGGCGCACCTGTATTCCCTGATAGGCCCTCATGGTCTCCTGCAACAACTCTTCCAGATTGGCGCCTTGAATTCCCCGCATCAGGCGCCGGAGCCGCCTATCAAGCATGAACAGGCGGATGTTCAGGATCAGAAAAACAAGACCGATCACCAATACCAAGACCGAAGCCAGCAGCAACATACTCTGAGGTGTTAGCACTATTCCGTTCATTGCCACATAATCAATCCTTGATTATTATTTGTCCAAATGCGCCACAAACTGGGGCAACCTAATTAGCGCAGCAAGTTGTCAGCGCACCTGATAAAAAAGATCTAACCCATCCCGCCGGCTGGATCTCAAGTATAACCTATTCTAAGTTTCTACACTTTTGGGCTTTTTCCTCTTTTTCAGGTAAAATTCACCTATAGTATATCATGTTCCTCTGCAAAAGCAGGATCTATCCCGCACATATTTTGCTGACTGCTTCTTACCTTTTCTGAAAGATCAGGATATATTCATGTACTTTATTCACCCGAAAGACATGAGGATATCCCAGCGGCTTGAGACGATTATACTCCTGGCGCCGGTCCCAGATGATAATGTCGTCCAGAATGAATCCGGGAACAAGCAAGCGCTGGCTGATATCCAGATGCAGTGGGTAGAGATTGTTCTTCTTGCGGACATCCATTACCACCACAATACAATAAGCCCCCGTGCGCAACACCTGATAGACGCCGGTAAATACACCCTGCAGGGCAGCCAGAAACTCCTCGTAACTGTTAATGCGTCCAATATCCTGGCAATCCTCGCCGTAATGGCGGACCGGCTTGCCATCGGCGGTGCGCCGCTGCCTGAGCACATCCCAATAAGGAGGCGAGGTAACGCAAAGGCCAACGCTTTCCGGCGCCACATAGGATAGCAACCGCTCACTGCTATCATTGATCAATCGGGGGCGCGGTCCGGATGCGTCCGGAACCTCCGTCAGGCGTTGCCGAGCCAAGTCAATGTATTCCAGCGAGAGCTCGAAACCGATCGCCGGCAGCCCTCTTCGATAGGCCGAGCAGATAGTGCTGCCGCTACCCATGAAAGGGTCCAGCACCAGGCCCCCATCTCGGGGAGAAAAGATCTCCAGCAACCGGTCAGTCAGGCTGGATGGAAACATGGCCGGGTGCTTTAAGCTCCGCTCCTCACGGTTCTTGGCCAAATCGTCCCAAATACTGATCGAGTACCGCAGCCAAGTCTTGCCGTCCAGCCCGGCAGCTGCCGTTCCCGCAATTGCTCCCGGCTTATCGATCCCGTTCCGGGGCCGATTTTTCGTTGCACTATCCTTGCCTGGCAAGCTTCCATCATCCTCAGCCATGCCGCCGAGGCAGGATGCTTTGACAGAAACCTCAACGCCACCGCTCACGCTACTGCCGTGTTCCCTGGCCTGCTTTCTACCGCCCTTCATGTTATTAACAATGGTCACTATTTTTATCCCCTCTGATGACCGGATTTAACCTGACTCACGATCTGCAGCGCCATCCAGTGTGTCCTAACCCCAATGGAACTCTTCCCTAATAAATATAGAATTTTCGCCTTGAACCAGGAAAATCCCTTTCGCTGGCATCATCCCCAGCCTGATCCTTTCTTGACGTTTCTTGTGGCCCCAGGTAAACTGGTATTGCTGGGAATCCGGGATCACCACTGCTGTTGGGCGATATCGCCAGATCTTTTTGCCGGCCGCGCCCAGTTGTAATAAAAATGATACGGCATTAGATAGGCGCCAAAGATAATACTAAATAATACCGCAACTATTTAACTTGAATTATAGGCCGGGTGAAAAAATTGGACAGCGAACAGTTGGTTATGCTGCTGGAACAGGTTAAAGCAGGTGAGATAAGCGTCGCCGAAGCAGTTTCTGAGTTGAAGTATCTACCCTTCCGAGACATCGGTAGCGCCAAGATCGACCACCACCGTCAGTTGCGCAGTGGAGTCCCGGAGGTGGTCTTTTGCGCCGGAAAAACTCCGGCCCAGGCAGCAGCGGCTTTTCGTGAACTAGCCGCCCACAGTCAACGGGTGTTGGCTACCCGAGTGGCATTCCGCACTGCCCGGTTGATACTGGAAGAGTTTCCCAATGCCCGTTACTCGCGAGAGGCCCGGCTGCTCTCTCTGAGCACCGCTGAGGTTAGGCCGCGTTGGGGAACGATTGCCGTTGTGACCGGGGGCACCTCGGATATTCCGGTGGCCGAGGAAGCCGCTCTGACTGCAGAGTTGTTTGAGAACCTGGTGCTACGTATCTACGATGTTGGCGTGGCCGGAATCCATCGTCTGCTAGGGCACCTGCCGGAGCTTGGAGATGCCCAGGCAGTGATCGCTATCGCCGGCATGGATGGGGTACTACCCAGTGTGCTGGCTGGCTTGATCGATAAACCTGTGGTGGCTGTACCCACCAGTACCGGCTACGGAGCAAATTTTCAGGGTCTGGCGCCCCTGCTGACTATGCTCAACAGCTGCGCCCCAGGCATCGGGGTGGTCAACATTAATAATGGTTTTGGCGCAGCGGTGCTCGCCCACCTGATCACCAGAAGCGCCGGGGTGACAGATGCATGATTCTAACGAGTAAAGCTTTATTAATTGACGACATTGATGTGGAGGTAAACCGTGCGGTTACTCTATCTAGACTGCTTTTCAGGTATCAGCGGCGACATGTGCCTGTCCGCGCTGCTCGATCTGGGGGTTCCCCTGGATGTTCTGGAACAGGTAGTGGCCCAGCTGGGCGCCGATATTTTGCTAGAAAAGAAAACTGTCATTAAGGGATACTTGCAAGCAACCTACCTGCAGATCGGAGCGGCTGGGAACCATCCACCCGGCCGAAGCCTGCACGATCTGAGAGGGATCTTGGGTCACAGCAGCCTGCCGGCAGCGCTAAAAGAGCAGGTTGAAGGCGCCCTGCTACGGCTGGCGGAAGCGGAGGCCCGGGTGCACGGCGTCGACCCAGGGGAGGTGCACTTCCACGAGATCGGTGGCCTAGATACCCTGCTCGACCTGGCCGGAACTTTTGCCGCTATCTCCTATCTGGGGGTGGAGCAGGTACAAGTCTCCCCGCTGCCTCTGGCCAGAGGCAGCATCAAGACCAGTCACGGGCTGCTGCCTCTGCCGGCGCCCGCCACCTTGCACCTGCTCAAGGGTATTCCCACTTATGGCATCCCACTGGAAGCAGAACTGGTCACCCCAACCGGCGCTGTCTTGGCGGCATCCTTGGCCACTGGCTTCGGACCGCCGCCCCTGGCCTGCTGGGAACAGTTCGGCTACGGCGCAGGCCGTAGCGACCTGCCCGAACAGCCCAACGTGCTCAGAGCCTGGCTTGGAGAGACCGCAACGCTGGCCGGAACAGCTTCTGAAGCAGCACTGGCAACCGCCACCGCTACGCCAGGGACATCCTTCGACGAAGACCTGGTACTGGTGTTGGAGACACAACTAGACGATCTCAATCCGGAATTGCTGCCCTATCTCCGGACTCAACTGGAACGGGCCGGGGCTATCGATGTGCTCTTCACTCCTGCAGTGATGAAAAAGGGGAGACCCGGCAACCTCATCACCGTGCTCTCTCCCCGGGAAAAACTGCTCACCCTGGCCACCATCCTGTTTCGGGAAAGTTCCGCCCTCGGCCTGCGCTGGTATCCAGCCGGGAGGGTCAAGCTATTCCGGACGGCGGAGGAAGTGGTTACCCCGTACGGGTCTATCCCGGTTAAGATCGGCTATGCCCGCCGCCCGGATGGCTCCAGGGAGATCCTCAATCTGGCTCCGGAGTACGAGGCCTGTGCCAGTTTGGCCAAGAAGACCGGATCAAGCCTCAAGGAGATCTACCAGTCCGCACTCGGCACCGCCCAAAATCTATTGCAGCCCTGATCGGCATGGCTGACCAGCAGCATGGCGCCGTTTTTAAGCGCTTCAGCCACTGCCACCTGACAGACATGCGCCCTTAAGCCTGGCTACGTCTGCAGCATCCTGACCAGCTCGTAGATCAGCCTCGCAGTGATCCCCCAGACCATACGATGCCCCACCCGGTAGACCCTCGCTAGCACCACCCTGGATTTCTGACAAGGCATCCGCCGGGTATCGGGCAGTATTATCAGATATGCTCCGAATCCGAGAATAATTAGTAAATAAACGAAAATCGGGTGCCAAAGCGATGAAAGGCCCGTCAGGAATGGGATAGCCATTGACGTCGGTGGCCGCCATGAAGTCATGGCCCTACTTAAGGGGCGATCTCAGAGCGGCCTCAGTCCAGGTTACGGGCAAGCTCTTCCATGGCCTTGATAGCCCGCTCAATCTCTTCGGCAGTATTAAAATAAGAGATCCCGAAGCGCACGACGCCCTGTTTGGTAGTACCGAGAGTACGGTGGGCAAGAGCGGCACAATGGAGGCCTGCCCGCACGGCGATCTGGTGGATACGGTCAAGTAAGAAGGCCACCTCGCCGGAGTCGTTGCCCCGGATGTTCACAGACAGAACCGGGGCTTGGGGTTGTCGACCCGGACCGTATAAAACCAGACCGGGAATAGTCGCAAGGCCAGAGCGCAGTTGCTCCAAAAGCGCAGCCTCATGCTCCCGGATACGGTCGAGCCCCTCTTCAAGCAGAAACTCCACCCCGGCTCCTAGCCCGGCAATGCCGATAGTGTTCACAGTCCCGCTCTCGAACATCTCCGGCATGATATTAGGCTGTTCCTCGGACTCGGACTGGCTGCCGGTGCCGCCGTAACGGAGAGGCACCAGGGAGATCCCCTCCCGGACATAGAGGCCCCCGGTGCCCGATGGCCCATACAGGCCCTTGTGGCCGGGAAAGGCCAGCAGGTCGATATGCAACGCAGCCACGTCAATAGGAAAGATCCCCGCTGTCTGGGCTGCATCCACCAGCAACACCAAATCATGCCGGCGGGCAAGAAGGCCGGCTTCGGCAATTGGCATTAATGTGCCGCTGACGTTGGATGCGTGAGTCAGAGCGATCATCCTGGTGTTGGTTTGCAGGGCTTGCTCCAGGGCAGTAAGATCCAGTTCGCCCCGCTGGTTGCAGGGAACCGCCGTGTACTCCACGCCAGAGGCGCTGAGGGCCTTCAGCGGTCTGATCATGGAGTTGTGTTCCATACTGCTGGTCAACACGTGGTCGCCAGGTTTCAGAAAACCTTTCAGGGCCAGGTTCAAAGCTTCGGTGCAGTTGAGGGTGAAAACTATCCGTGCTGGGTCATGGATGGTGAACAGTTCGGCCAGTAACTCCCGGGTATGGTAGACTACGCGCCCCGCCGCCAGAGAGAGCTGGTGGCTGCCCCGCCCGGGGTTGGCGCCCTTTTCCCTCAGGGTTTCTACTATCGCTTTTTCCACACCGGGCGGCTTGGGCCAGGTGGTAGCAGCATTATCAAGATAGATCACTGAAGAACCACTCCAGTAAACGATTCAGTTCGTCCTTGCTGTAATAGTCGATCTCGATCCGGCCGCCCCGGCGGCCGGTGCTAATCTTCACTTTAGTGCCCAGGATCTGACGCAACCGTTCCTCCAGGGAGTCTAACTCCACGTCCCGGCTCTTCTTAGCGGCAGCCAACGCTACTCGTGGTTTTGTTGCCTGCTGGATGCGCTGGGCTTCCGTCTCGGTCTCCCGGACCGAAAGTTTTCGTGCCACGATCTGCTGAGCGAGGCTGTTCTGTCTGGCCGGGCTCTCCAGCCCGAGCAGGACTTTAGCGTGGCCGGCGCTGAGCAGACCCCGGTTCAGAAGATCCAGAATCTCTCCGGACAACTGCAGAAGCCGAAGCGAATTAGCGACGAATGAGCGGCTCTTGCCTACCCGGTGGGCGATCTCCTCCTGGGTAAGTTGAAACTCCTCGGCCAGACGTTTATATGCATTAGCCTCTTCCAGCGGGTTCAGGTCCTCCCGCTGCAGGTTCTCCACCAGCATCATCTCGCTGGATGTCAGATCATCCACGTCCCGGACCAGCGCCGGAATCATCTCCAGACCGGCTCGTTGGCTGGCCCGCCAACGGCGCTCTCCGATGATCAACTGATACCGCTCTCCTGCCAGGGGGCGTACCACCACCGGCTGCATTACCCCGTGCTCGACTATGGATGCGGTCAGTTCAGCCAGAGCATCCTCGTCAAACTCCTGTCTCGCCTGAAAGGGAGCAGGTTCGATCTGCCCTACCGGAATCTCGACGATCTTTCCCTCAGCAGGGGTTTCATCCTCGGGAATCAGTGCCCGCAGGCCCCGTCCCAATCCCTTATTCTTCATGTTCGATCACTTCCTGTGCTAATTCCTGATAGAGTAGCGCCCCTCGCGACTTGGCGTCATAATAAAGGGCTGGTTTGCCATGGCTGGGGGCCTCGCTGAGGCGTACGTTGCGAGGCACAATAGTGTGAAAAACCTTGTTGCCGAAGTAGTTCTTGACCTCGTCCACCACCTGGATCGCCAGATTGGTACGAGCATCAAACATGGTCAGGAGCACTCCCTCCAACTCCAACGGAGGATTGAGGCGCTCCTGAACAA
Organism: Peptococcaceae bacterium; assembly: GCA_023249405.1. Classification (GTDB taxonomy): domain Bacteria; phylum Bacillota; class DSM-12270; order Thermacetogeniales; family Thermacetogeniaceae; genus Palsa-1188. Next base: position 45,692 of record JAHFCR010000015.1, read on the forward strand.
GCTTGATTGTATGAAGCAACTGCCCCAGGCCCTCCAGGGCATAATACTCGCATTGCATGGGGATCAACACCCGGTCCGCCGCTGTCAGGGCGTTTAAGGTGAGCAAGCCGAGAGATGGCGGACAGTCGATCAGGATATAATCATAGCGCTGGCGAAGCAACAACAGAGCCAGTCGAAGCAGTTTTTCGCGGTTTTCCATGTTAACCAGTTCGATCTCCGCGCCTGCCAGGTTGATAGTAGCCGGGAGCAGGTCGAGGCCAGCCACTTGCGTGACAACCAGGGCGTCCTCTCCCCTAGCCTCTCCCAGAAGCACATTATAAATGCATTTATCGAGCTTGGCCCGTTCAATGCCCAGTCCGCTGGTGGCATTCCCCTGTGGGTCGATGTCTACCAGAAGCACCTTCTTGCCCGCCACCGCCAGTGACGCCCCCAGGTTGACAGCAGTGGTCGTTTTGGCCACGCCACCCTTCTGGTTAGCAATTGCTATAATCCGCATATCCTGCCGTACCTGCCTTGTACCAACTTGTTCGGGCAAATGTTCCACGTGGAACATTTGCCTCTTGCCTTTTAATCTATTCCACAATAAGTTTTATCCTCCTGCTCCTGGCAGTGAAGCAAATGCTTTCTTCACATTTTATTTTACTTTTTTCGTACTCCCCAACAAGCAATAGCTATACTTCTCTTTCTTAATATACTCCTATTCTCTTCTTTATTACCTTCTTACTTTAAGTATATTTCTATTTTAGCCGCATGCCTCTGATTCATCGAAGGCTCTCCGTAAGATGATGCCACAACCTGCTGGAGCAGACATCAAGCAGCATTACCGCCCGATAATCCAATACGCCTGCAAAGGGTGGCAATCTCTTTGGCCTTTCATCCTCATTCCCGATTCCCAACATGTTTGCCAGTTCATCCTCCCCGGTATTGACGACCTGCGCTCTTAGCTCTGTAGCTCTCCACGAAAGAGGAGCGCAGATATAGGTACGGCAAACCAACGGCCGGCTTTCGTAGACGCCACATAATCCACGTCCGCGGTCCCAGAGGGCACAGGTTTCGTATGCATCTAGTTTCAGGGCAATGTCCAAACATCTGTTCTGGCGTTCAATCGACCCATAGGTCTCCACCCAGCTATCCAATGGCAGCCCCGTCCCCAAGCCGCCCATTTTTAGTCGATAGACATCTATCACTGTTAGGGGGAGACGTCCTCCGCAGCAAATGCTGCATCCGATACAATTCGCACTGTACCTGCGGAGGGCGTCCTTCTCCATTAACACTTGCTCTGATACCCGTTCGTAATCTGCCACTGTTGCCTCTTTGTCAAGCAGTTCCAGGTCATAACAACCCGCATCCTCGTCCCACCAGAATCGCACTTTATTTATTAACGGCATTGGCATCAACCTCGATCTCTACCCGCAACCTGTTTCCATCTCGCTGCTGCTGAAATTGCACTTCCATTCCGGCCGCCCGCAGTGTCTCCACGCCTCTCTCCAGAGAGTTCAAAAACAACCGCAGATCCTTGATCAGCGGTTTCATCCTTTTCCGACTCATATTTATTTCCCGGGAAATAATACGCGCCTTTTCGCGTCTCAGAAACCGTTCCCACTCTTTGACGCTCATTTCCTGGCCAGAAGCCTCATCCAGCGCTTCCAGGCGCAATTGGTGCTCTTTTACCTCCAGCAGTGCACGAGCGTGACGCTCAGTCATACCGTTTTCATAGATCCGCTTGCGTACGTCTTCCTCCAGCCCCAGTAGGCGTAATTTATTTGCAATGGTGCTCTGCCCAAGGCCTACCCGCTGCGCTACCTGGTTCTGCGTTAAATCATAGTCCCTGATCAGTTTGGCGTAAGCTTCCGCTTCCTCGAAAAAATGCAGACTGCGGCGCTGCAAGTTTTCAATCAGGGCGGCCTCCGCCGCCTCAGCGTCACTCAATTTGCGCACCACTGCCGGAATCTGCTCAATGCCTGCCCGGGCACAGGCACGCAGTCTCCTTTCACCAGCGATCAACTCGTAGATCAACCCCTGCGGTCGCACCAGAACCGGCTGCAGCAGTCCAACCTGCTGGATCGAAGCCACCAGTTCATCCAGATCCTCATCCTTAATGGCAAACCGCGGCTGGAATCTTCCCGGCCTGATACTACTTACCGGTATCTCTATAATCTGCTGGGTGTCATCGCTTTCCTTGCCATGCTTCCACACCGTCAACACTCCTGAGCATCCATTTTTATCCACTCTTCGACGCCGTTAACCATTCTCCTGCAAGTCCCTCCGCGCCAGCAATGGTCTCTTGGCCGGGACGCCGGTCCTTCTCGGATAACGCTCAGGTGTGTACGCCACCTTTTTTATGCAGACCACGTTTCGGCCCTGCTCCCCGGTGAATCGATAGGGTATTACTCGCTCCACAGCACCCCCTAACTGCTGCAGGGCATACTCAGCGTCGGATATCTCCGTCCAAACATCATTGCCTTTAAGGGCAACAAAGTATCCGCCCAGAGTCACGAACGGGAGGGCCAGTTCCACCAGCACCGCCAGAGAGGCTACCGCCCGGGCTACTGCGCAGTCAAAAGCCTCTCTGTAGGCCACGTCCCGGGCCATGCTCTCTGATCGCCCCGTCAGCACCGTACAACTTTTCAGGCCCAATCTTCGCACTGCCTCCGCCAAAAACAGGCTGCGCTTCTGCTGCGATTCCAACAGGAAAACTTTTAATCCGGGCCAGCAGATCTGCAGGGGGATGCCGGGAAACCCGGCTCCGCTGCCAACGTCCAACAGGCGCCCCCCGCTCCTCAGCTCTATGGCAGCACTGCACCAGAGCGAGTCCAACAAGTGAGCCCGCATCAATTCTTCTCTGCTGTTCACCCGTACCAGGTTAATCCTTTGGTTCCAGTCCAGCAGCAGGTCAGCGTAATCCGCCAACCGTTGTTGTCGCTCACAGTCGATCTCAACGCCCAGCTCCCTGGCTCCCGTTACCAACTCCTGCAGCGACTCGTCCATCTGCTCTACCGCCTTATTCGCTTCTTATTATCAGTTGCAGCCCACAAACGTATCGACGATTATTATCTTTCTAACGAGCGGTCTCTACTTTCCGATACAAAACTCTTTGAATATAGCATCGACAATCTCTTCGGGCACCGCTTCTCCCAAGATCTCCCCCAGGGCCGCCCAAGCATCCCAGAGGTCAACGGCCATGCAGTCCATTGTAGCCCCATTTTTCAAGGCCTCCGCAGCGTCGTTCAGGGCATGCCTCACCCGCTGCAGGGCATTCTGGTGCCGCGCCCTGGTGATCATCGCTGGCGCTGCCGCAGTAATTCCGGCTCCCACCAGATCTACCACTGCCTGTTCCAGCTCGCTTTTGCCCTCGCCCAGCTTGGCCGAGATCTCCAGCACCGGATGGTCTGGCGCCAATATAGTCAACTGTTCCTTGCTCAGCATTCGCGGTTTCAGATCAATCTTATTGAGCAATAACAGGCTGTCCTGCTCAGCGATCAAGTTTATAACAGCCTGGTCCTCCGGCTCTATAGGTCTACCTGCATCAAACACGGCCAACACCAGGTCCGCCTGTGCTGCTGCTGTTTTTGCACGGTCGATCCCCAGAGATTCTACTACCCCGGTATGCTTTCTTATTCCGGCGGTGTCAATCAATCGTAGAGGAATACCCCGTATGCTGACCGCATCCTCGATCAGGTCGCGTGTGGTGCCCGGGATTTCTGTCACCAGCGCCCGCTCGGTCCCCAGTAGGCTATTAAGCAAGGTAGATTTGCCGGTATTGGGCTTGCCCAACAACACCACCGCCAGTCCCTCGCGGCAGATCCGCCCGTATTTTGCTGTCTGCAGCAACTCATCCACGCTTGAGAGCAACGCCTGCAACGCTTGCCCAAGGGATTGTCCATCCTGATCGGAGATCTCCTCGGGAAAATCAATGCCGGCTTCTACCTCCGCCATCAACATTCTTAGCCGCTCGCGTAATTCTCCCACCGTTAATGACAGGCTGCCATCAAGCTGCCTGAGAGCATGGTCTATGCTCTCATCGCTACGAGCCCGGATCAGGTCTATCACCGCCTCCGCCTGGGCCAGATCCAGCCTGCCATTGAGCCAGGCCCGCCGCGTAAACTCACCTGGCTCAGCCATTCTTGCTCCAGCCTGGAGCGTTCGCTCCAGGATTCTGTTCATCGCCACCAGGCCACCATGACAGTGAATCTCCACCACATCTTGCCGGGTGTAACTGTGCGGACCTCTCATCACCACCACTAGAGCCTCATCCAAAGGCTCACCGCTAGCGCTGCAGATATACCCGAGGTTCATTACCCGTTCCGGCGCCTGTGTCAGTTTCAGATCCTTAAGTTTCGGATGGAACAGCCCCTCCGCCAACTCTACCGACCCGCTGCCGCTGAGCCGAATGATACCGATGGCGGCATTCCCCAAGGTAGTACCCGGTGCCGCAACGATATCTTCATCCGATAAAATGGCCATCTCTCAGCCTCCGACTGGCTACAAACTGCCGTTTATGACTCGCTTAACTATTTTAAGGGGGGACTCCATCCAGCGAAGTCCCCCCTTCTCTATCTTTCTGTTATCGCTTTCTTTATAAGAGTTTCTTCGCTACTTTTAGTGCCGCTCTCCCTTGCGTCTCGGACTGATAACCACCTTACGGTAGGGCTCCTCGCCAGTGCTGCAGGTCTCTACCCATGGGTCATCCTGGAGAGTCATGTGAATCACTCTCCGCTCATTTGGTGTCATTGGCTCCAACACCACTTCCTGTCTGGTCCGGCGCACCCGTTCGGTTAACCTCTTTGCCAGCCGCTGCAGGGTCTCCTCCCGGCGGTCCCGGTAGCCTTCCGCGTCCATAATCAAACGAACCTTGTCATCCAGACACCTGTTGACTGCTAGGCTGGTAATCAACTGCAGCGAGTTAAGAGTCTCTCCTCGGCGGCCAATCAGAATGCGCACGTCGCGTCCTTCAAATTCAACCCGCCAGCGCTCCTCTTCCGGCTTCACCTGGAAGGATACATCCAGGCCAATAGCCTGCACCACCTGAGTTAAAAATTCCTTGATTACCTGGGCCGGAGCTGGCTTCAGCCTCGCTCGCACCCGGGCCAGCTTGTTGCCAATTATCCCTAGAAACCCTTTGGAGCCTGAGTCCAATATCTCCAGTTCCACTTCTTCAGAGGCGGCCCCTAGCAGCTCGAGAGCTTCCTGTCTTGCTTCTTCTATTGTGGTGCCGCTGGCCTCAACCCAACTCATGACTTTTGTTCCTGCTCCCTTCCCGCAACAACCATACGTTTGATGACTATTTGTTCTACCATTCCGGCAACGCTAAAAATGACCCAGTATAGGGCTAACCCTGCCGGAAAGCTGTTGGCCAGATAACCGATAAAGAGTGGCATGGTGTATAACATTGTTTTTTGATTGGGGTCCATCTTCCCAGAGGCAGTGACGCTGGTAAAATACTGTTGCCCAAAAGTGGCGATCGCCGTTAGCACCGGTAAAATGAAGTGAGGATCCCTAAAACCCAAGTTGGGAATCCATAGAAACCCTGCGTGAGTTAAATCCACATAAAGTGGATGTTTTGCAGGATCAAAAAAGGAGCGTAGGGCGCTGAAAAGTGCAAACAGGATCGGCATCTGAATCAGCAATGGCAGACATCCCGCAAAGGGGTTGGCCCCAGCTTCTTTGTAGAGCTTCATTACCATTTCCTGTGACTTTTCCGGCTTATCCTTAAACTTATCCTGGATTGCTTTGATCTTTGGTTGCAGTTCCTGTATCACCCGCATGGAGCGCATCTGGCTGACAGTCAGGGGGAACAGCACGAGTTTTACAAGGATGGTAAACATGATGATCGCCAGGCCATAGCTTGGCACTCCCAACCAGGCGCTCACCTGATAGAGATACTGCAGCAGATAACTGAATCCGCTTACAAAACCACTCCAATAACTGCCCACAAAATAGCCCCACCCTGTATTTTTCTGGGCGGGTCTTCACCTCCTCCTGATTGCTCCCTCTAAATTATTCTCCATTTCAGACGCCATCAAACATCTCTTCCATCTTGAGGGATAATAACCCAAGAGGAGTTCTGTCATGCCACAGGGTCGAATCCGCCCCGATTTAAGGGGTGGCATTTGAGCAAGCGTAATAGGGCCATCCACAGCCCGCGCCAAAAACCATAGCGCTCCAGCGCTTGGACAGCATACTGTGAACACGTAGGATAAAACCTGCATGCCGGGGGGTGCCATGAAGACCATAATTTCTGGTAGCACCTGATACCGGCAATCAGAAGCTTTGTCATCAGACCTGCTCCTGTAGGGCAACCACGGTAAGCCCGGCCCGGTTGATCACCCTTACATAATCCTGTTCCAGATCCTTAAAAGATGCTTCAGACGCCGCACTAAAGATGTTTACCACTATATCCAAATCTTTCTGGAGCTCGTCTAAATGCTGACGGCAAACGCTCCTTAAACGGCGTTTGAGCCTGTTTTTTTGGACCTTGCCCCTGACCACCCTGGCCACCGCAAACCCGACTCTGGTATTCTCGATCGGTTTTCTGATAAAGCGCACCGATAGGAATCGACCGCGTACTACCCGGCCGACCCGGTACACCTCATGAAACTTTGCAAGGCGATGGGCGCGTTCCAGCATCTACGCATCCATCCTGTTCAGGCGCTCAGTACCTTTCGTCCTCTGGCCCGGCGTCTCCTGATCACGTTCTGTCCGCTTCTGGTGTGCATCCGCTTCATAAATCCGTGCACCCGCTTCATTTTTCTGTTTTTTGGCTGGTAGGTGCGTTTCACTCAAGATCAACCTTTCTAGTTTAAACTGAACCTGATTTTTCCTCTGACTTCTTTTTTCATTATAGACGACTGTTACGCTATGTCAAGCCACGCCTAACTCTCTGGTCTTCTCATATTCTAGCCTTGCTTTAGAAGCCCAATGTTTGTTATATTTAACATTACGTATACAAAACTTATTTAAATTTTTTCTTTTAATTAACTGGCTGTCGTTGTTTATACACATGTTGATAGCATCTGTGGATAATAAAAGGTGTGGTTGTGATTAAAAACAAACTTTCTGACATCTGGCCCGAAGTGCTCTCCATCCTAAAAAAGGAACTTGATGAGTATAATTACTCTACTTGGGTCAATGCTGCCCGTCCTTTAGCCTACCACGACGGCACTCTCGTGATCGGTACCCTTAATGATTTCACCCGCGACTGGATGGAGACGCGCTTCAGCGCTCTAATCAGGTCGCACTTGGAAACTAAACTGAAACACGCGATCTCCCTGCGTTTTGTAAATTCTCTGGACACTGAGAATTTTTCCATTACCAGAGAGCTCGATTCTATTCCTTTTCTCAATCCTAAATATACTTTTGACTCTTTTGTGATTGGCAATAGTAACCGTTTCGCTCACGCTGCATCCTTAGCTGTAGCAGAAGCTCCGGCTAAGGCTTACAACCCCCTGTTTATTTACGGTGGTGTGGGTCTTGGCAAGACTCATCTAATGCAAGCTATCGGTCACTTTGTGCTACATAATAACAAGTATAGTAAGGTGGTTTATGCATCCTCGGAAACATTTACCAACGACCTGGTGATTGCTATCCGCGAAGATAAAAACGTTGAATTCCGTAATAAATACCGCTTGGTGGACATTTTATTAATCGATGACATCCAGTTTGTAGCTGGTAAGGAGCGCACTCAGGAAGAGTTTTTTCATACTTTCAACTCCCTTTATGAGGCTAATAAACAGATTATTATCTCCAGCGACCGCCCTCCCAAGGAGATCTCTACCTTGGAGGAACGCTTGCGGTCACGTTTCGAATGGGGATTGCTAGCAGACATTCAGCCTCCTGATCTGGAAACCAGGGTGGCTATTCTCTCTAAGAAGGCAAAAATTGAGTCTTATAATTTTCCTGATGACGTACTTTTATTTATCGCCTCAAAAGTTAAATCCAACATCCGGGAGTTGGAGGGAGCGCTGCTCCGGGTGGTTGCTTATACCTCTCTTAATCAAAAAATAATTAACATGGATACCGCCCAGGAAGCCCTTAAAGAGATCTTTACGTCGGACCATCCCCGCAATATTACTATACAGATGGTACAAAAGGCGGTGGCTCAGTCTTTCAATCTTAAAATGGATGATTTCAAGGCTCGCCGTCGCACCAACGACGTGGCTTTTCCCCGGCAGGTTGCTATGTACCTGGCCAGGGAACTTACGGATTCATCCCTTACTAAGATCGGTGAGGAGTTCGGCGGCCGCGATCATACTACTGTTATGCATGCCTGTGATCGGATTAAGGAAGAAATAGCTAGTAATAACAATCTAAAATCACAGATTAATGAGATCATTAAAATTCTACAATCTTCCTGATATTTCTATAATTCACAGCCGCTCCACAGCCTGTCCTGATGTTTATCCACATTGTTAAGTGTCTCCATAAAGAGATATTTCACCACATATAAGACTTCATTCACATTTTACCAGGCCCTATTATTAGTACTTCTAGATAAATTATTATTAAAAATAATAAATAAGCCTGACTTTTTAAGGAGGCATGTAATGAAAGTTCGTTGTTCTAAATCAGTTTTAAATAATGCCTTATCCAGTCTGAGCCGCATTACCCCCACCCGCCCAGTACAGCCTATTCTAGGGGGTTTCATGATTTTTACCAGGGATGACACTTTAGTGCTTCAGGCCACGGATATGGAACTGAGCCTTACTATGATCATTCCGGCACAGGTGGAGATTGAGGGTTGTATTGTGGTCACCGGCCGTTATTTGATGGAGATCGTGCGCAGGCTCCCTGATGGTGATCTAACACTGCAATTGGATGATATTAATCAACAGGTAGAGATTTTGTATGGCGGAAAAGCTTCGGCTCATATCAATACTCTGGCGCCTTCTGATTTTCCGTCTCTACCGGTAGCCCCATCTCAGAATCAGATTGTCATGGATGGGAACAGATGGAAAAATAATCTGAGAAAGATTACTTTTGCAGCATCCCCTCAGGAGATACGGCCAAACTATGCTGGGGTATATATGGAATTTAAATCAGGGTATTTAAAAATGGTGTCCACAGATACCTACCGGTTAGCCTTATTGACAATGCCATACGAATATGAACATTCAGAGATCACCCTGTTTGTGCCGGTTCGTCCTCTAGGAGAGGTAATCAGATTACTTGAGGATGATCAACAACTTGAAATTATTTGGGATCAGACTGTTATCAACTTCCAAACAAAAAAATTTACTCTAACTGCAAGGTTGATGGATGCTCAATTTCCAGCTTATGAAAGAGTGATTCCCAAAGAGTGCAGACTACGCATAAAAGTTAATAAAGAATTATTAAATGATACACTAGAACGGGCGGTCCTATTTAATGAATTACCGTCCCAGCAAGCAGTAGTGGACCTGAAAGTGGATGCAGGCACACTTTTTATATCCGCTCAGTCTTCCCAGATGGGATCCCTTAATGAGGAGATTATACTAGGATGCGCCGAAGGAGAGGAGACGCAGGCAGCATTCACCACACGCTATTTATTGGACCCTTTAAAGGTGATGGAACAGGAAGATGTGATACTATGTCTGAATGGGCCACGGGAACCGGCGGTCTACCTTGAAGAGGGAGATGAATCCTACCTGCATCTAGTGCTTCCAGTACGCCGATTACTAGATAATAATACAGGCGAGGCCGAGGTTTAATGCTGGAAAACTTGCATCTGCGGTTCTTTCGCAATTATGAGTCTCTAGACTGGCAGCTCGGGAATGGTTTCACTGTGTTGTCAGGGCCTAATGGGGCAGGCAAGAGTAATTTGCTGGAGGGGATTTTTTACCTAGGTGCCGGCTATCCTTACCGGCAAGCTCAAGACGAAGCTCTGGTACACTGGGGAGCGGATTTTTTTGTGATTCGTGGTAGCGTGCTACAAAATGGGCTGAAGTATGATCTGGAGATTGCTTACCAATTAGGGACTAAGCGTAAGATTACCAAAATCAACGGTAAGCGCGACCTGCCGGGAGCCTGTACGGCCTGTCTGCCGGTGGTGATCTTCTCCCCAGCGGACTTATTGCTGATTCAGGGAGCGCCCAGTTTACGCCGGCGCTTCCTAGACCTGGTGGTGACCCAATCCAGGCCACAGCATGCTGCCGATCTGCACGATTATAGCAATATTTTGACTCAGCGAAACAACTTGCTTCGCCAGGGCGTTTTCCAGCGAGCGGAAATACTTTCCTGGGACGAACAACTTGTGGCTGTAGGCGCCCGTATTATCAGCAGAAGGCTGTCGGTATTCAAGACATTAATGGACCTGAGCCGGGTAGTATTTGCCTCCCTAAGCCGCAATGGTGAATTGGATGGTGCTTACATCTCTCAAATGATCCCGCAATACTCACTAGAGGAAGATGAAGATTTCTGCCGCCAGGCGTTTAAGGACGCTCTAGAGCGGAGGCGCAGCCTGGACGAACGCCTGCATATAACCACTACCGGGCCGCATCGCGACGACCTGCGCTTTTTTCTGCAGGGACATGAGGCCCAGCTCTACTGCTCCCAAGGGGAGCAGCGCCTGATAGCCCTATCCCTGAAGATAGCCCAGAACCGCCTGTTGAGTAGTGTACAATCCTCAGATGCCTTACTGCTGCTGGACGATGTGTTTTCGGAACTAGATACGGTACATAGGGAAAAAGTGCTCAAGGAACTGTCACGGAGCCGCCAGGTGATCGCCACCACCACATCCTTCCTGGAAGAGGGGGATTCAGCCACTGGGCAGTTAACGCCGGAGATTACATTATATCAGGCAAAAGGGGCGGAGTGGCTGTAGCAACTACTTGTTGGCAGCATAATTAGTAATTAGAGAGTATACTGTTAGATATATCTGGTTAAATCTATAACTATTCATTTAGTGTTTAAATGATCAGGGCGATCGATTTACAGGAAAAGAAAAGCTTAGGAGGCGTAAAATATGTTCCTGCATATCGGCGGCGATAACGTGGTAGCCCTGGAAGAATTAGTGGCGATCATGGATATGGAGACCACTAAAAGGGAGTCTACCCGGGAATTCCTGGGGTTTGCGGCAGATGAAAAGCTGGTTGTCCATATCGGTAAGCGGGAAAGGGAGAAAAGCATCGTTATTACCGCCAACCGCATCTATCTCTCGCCAATCTCCACTGCCACCCTGCTGAAGCGTTCCTTGCTCCAAGAGGAAGACGTATCCTAGCCTGGGTTACCACGGCAGCCGGGAACTACTTAAAAAGCGAAAACCGGATGTGTATGGCGCGCCTACCACAAAGCAACAAAACATAAGGAACACATGTTTTATATTATTTTTATGCTATAATAAGCAATAAATGGTTGACCGGATAGTGTCAACCGAGCATGATCAGCCTGGAGGGTGCAGATGGCCGAGGAAAACAACCATAAAAACGGTAATAAATATGATGCCAGCCAGATCGAGGTATTGGAGGGGATGGAAGCCGTCAGGCGCCGTCCCGGAATGTATATTGGCACCACGGGTCCAAGAGGCTTACACCAGTTGGTATTTGAACTGATTGATAACAGCGTGGATGAGGCCTTGGCAGGATACTGCGACAATATCGAGGTGAGGCTGAATAAAGATGGCAGCGTCACTGTAAGCGATAACGGACGGGGTATTCCGGTGGATATCCACCCCCAGACCGGCCGGCCGGCGGTGGAGGCCGCCCTGACCCTGCTGCATGCCGGCGGTAAGTTTGGCGGTGAGGGTTACGAGATCTCCGGCGGCCTGCACGGAGTCGGCCTGTCGGTGGTGAATGCCCTGGCCAAGTATCTTAACATCGAGATCTGCCGGGACGGCAAGCGTTGGATACAGCGCTATGAGCGAGGGCGGATCAAGAGCGATCTCAAGGTGATTGGCGATGCTGACACCACTGGTACCACCGTCACCTTTCTACCCGACAGCCAAATCTTTCCGGTCCGGGAATTCAGTATGGAGGTCATCTCATCCCGGGTGCGCGACCTCTCCTATCTGAATAAAGGATTGCGCTTCGTTCTGATCGATGAGGAAGCTGAGAAAGAGACCGTCTTCCACCATGAGGGCGGCATCATCGATTTTGTCAGCAGTCTGAACAAGAATAAGGATCTGTTGACGGCAGCGCCCCTGTACCTGTCTGAGACTAAGGATAATGTGGCCGTCGAACTGTCACTGCAGTACCACACCGGTTATACAGAGAGCATCTTTTCTTTTGCTAACAATATCCATACCCAGGAGGGCGGCACCCATGAGACCGGGTTCAAAACTGCCCTGACCAGGGTGATCAACGACTATGCCCGTCGCGTCAACTTTATCAAAGAGAACGAGGAGAATATTACCGGCGAGGATACCCGGGAGGGGTTGACCGCCGTCCTTAGTATCAAATTAAAGGAGCCCCAGTTTGAGGGTCAGACCAAGACCAAGCTGGGCAACAGCGAAGTGCGGGGGATTATGGATTCTCTAGTCACCGAGTTTCTGACTAATTATTTTGAGGAGAATCCAGCACCGGCCCGGCTGATGGCCGAGAAGACAGTCAAGGCTGCTCAGGCCCGGCAGGCCGCTCGCAAGGCCCGGGAATTGACGAGGCGCAAGAGCGCCCTGGACCACTTCACACTACCCGGCAAGCTGGCGGATTGTGCCTCTAAACGGGCGGAGGAGTGTGAACTGTATCTGGTAGAGGGAGATTCTGCCGGGGGCTCCGCCAAGCAGGGGCGCAACCCCAAGTACCAGGCAATCCTGCCGTTGCGGGGCAAGATCATCAATGCCGAGAAGGCTCGCCTGGATAAGCTGCTGGCCAATGAGGAGATCAAGAGTATTATTACTGCCGTTGGGGCCGGAATCTCGGATGAGTTTGACCTGAACAAGGCCCGCTACCACATGATCGTGATCATGAGCGATGCGGACGTCGACGGTTCCCACATCCGCACCCTGCTGCTGACCTTCTTCTACCGCTATATGCGGCAGCTGATCGAATCCGGCTACGTTTACATCGCCCAACCGCCCCTGTACAAGGTGCAGAAGGGCAAGACTCAGCAGTACGTCTATGATGACCATGAACTGGACAAACTGATGAAAAAATGGAAGACCGACCACGTCAGTATCAACCAATTCAAAGGCCTGGGCGAGATGGACGCAGAGGAACTGTGGATGACCACCATGAACCCGGACCAACGCACCATGCTCCAGGTAACCCTGGAGGATGCCGCCGAGGCGGAGCATATTTTCACCGTGCTGATGGGGGAGAAAGTGGAGCCCCGCCGGGAGTTCATCCAGGCCCATGCCCGGGAAGTAAAAAACCTGGATATCTAATTTATTTATAGTTTACGCTTAAAGCAAGATCTGACAGCGGTCTTTGGCTGGCAAAGCCCAGGAAGCATTAGAATGAGGCCGGTGTTTGCAGGATCTCGTTTAAAAATGGAGAACCTGCCGGTGGCGGC
>JAHFCR010000071.1 GCA_023249405.1 Peptococcaceae bacterium
ATTCCATCCAGGAAACCAGAGGTCTTCCAGGACAGGACGGTATTATTGTTCATTTTTTTCCAGATGCAGCAAGGCCTCGCTGGCCTGTTCCCACCTGCGCAGCACCTCTTCCATCAGGAGATCCAGACCGCTGTATTCCTCGTGTAGACTGTATAACCTTTCTAAATCCCGGTTAACCTGCGGATCGCAGAACAGGCTTTCCAGTTCTTTCTTCCTGCCCTCGGCCTCTTGAAACTGCAGTTCGCACTCCGAGATCGTTTTCATCAGTTGGCGGCGGACCCGCTGCGCCTCCTTCTGCCGGTCACGCCTCTCGGACTGCTGGCTGACAGGGGTTGCTTTTCGCTCCTGAGAATCCTGCGCCGTTTGTTGCTCCCGCTTTTTTTGCTGATAATAACTATAGTTTCCGCAGTAGTAATTCAGCCGCCCTCCCTCAATCGCCGCCACGGTATCGGCAACCTGGTCGATAAAATAACGGTCGTGGGAGACTAGCAGCACCGTTCCCTCATAGCTGGACAGCACCCTCTCCACGGCCTCGCAGCTCTCGATATCCAGATGGTTGGTCGGCTCATCCATCAGCAGCAGGTTTGCCCCCGAGAGAAGCATCTGCAAAATGGCCAGGCGGCTTCGCTCTCCTCCGCTCAGTTCCTCTACCCTTTTCAATACGTCGTCACCAGAAAAGAGCATTCCACCCAGGGCCGTGCGGGCCTCTTCGACAGTGATCCCGAAGTTCTGATAGATCTCCTCCAGAACAGTGGCCTGGGGGTGCAGATTTTCAAATTCCTGTGAGAAATATTCCATATCCACACCGGAGCCGATCCTGACCGCTCCCTGTTCCGGGGCGATCAGGCCGTAGATAATTTTTAACAGGGTTGTCTTACCCGATCCGTTTGGTCCGACCAGGGCAAGCTTCTGTCCCCTCTTGACATCCAGGCAGACATCGCTGAACAATTGTTTTTCCCTGAAAGATTTGGCTATATCTTTCAGCGTGAGCACGATCTGCCCGCTCTCCCGGCGCACCTGCATGGTCGATTTGTTGATGCTGTCTTCCCGATCGGGAGCCGACAGGCGTGCCAGGCGATCGAGTTGAGACTGACGCCCACGGGCCTGCCTGGATTTGATGCCGGCCTTGAAACGCCGGATATAGGCCTGAGTCTGCCGGATATACTCCTGCTGTTTCTCATAAGCGCGTTGCTGGGCCAGATCCTCTGCCACCCGCTTCTGGAGATACTCGCTGTAATTACCGGAGTACGATTGCAGTTTTCCATTCCGGACCTCCGCGATGCGCGTAGCCACCCGGTCAAGAAACCTCCGGTCGTGGGAAACCGCCAGCACTGTGCCCGGATAGGTATTGATGAACTGTTCCAGCCACTCCACCGATTCCAGATCCAGGTGGTTTGTAGGCTCGTCCAACAACAAGATGTCCGGGGATAGCGCCAACAACCTCCCCAGATTGATCCGGGTCTTCTGACCGCCGCTGAACTGCTCCAGCGGCTTATTGAATTCATCCTCCCCAAAACCCAGGCCGATCAGGATCTTGCGGGCAGTCACCTCGCAGTCATAGCCGCCGGCCTGTTCATAATGGCCGCTCAGACGCCCATAGGCCTCCATGACGCGTTCTCCGCCGTCGGCCATGGCTCTCTCCATCTCTTGCAGGCGACAGCGCATCTCGGTGAGATCGGCAAAAGTATCCATGATCGATGACCAGGCCGTTGCGACCGGTGGAAGGCTGTTCAATTGCTCCAGGTATCCTATAGAGATGGCGGCGGCTCTGTAGATCTCCCCCTCGTCAGGTTCCAGGGCGCCTACCAGGCAACGCAGCAGAGTGCTCTTCCCCGACCCGTTGACGCCGATCAGCCCTACCCGCTCTTTCTCGTTCAATGCCAGGCTAACATCCTGCAATACCTGGCGCGACCCGAATGATTTCGAGATTCCTTGCGCCTGTAAAACGGTCATCTGATCACCAACCGCAGATTTGCCATGTCCCGCCCGCCACTCTGCCCATAACGGCATAGGCCGCTCGTCGTCAGGCAGAATAGCCTCTAAAGGGCTGGGTTATATCATAGTAAAGCCATATTAAATTGACGCTTCCCAATCAGCGCTCCAGCTTGTCGATATTAGCAAGGTCAGGAAAGATGCGGATCCAGAGCGCTGCCACAATAATAGTGCCAATGCCGCCGATCAGGACCGCAGGAATCAGGCCGAACCATGATGCTGTCATCCCTGACTCGAACTCTCCCAGCTGGTTCGAGGTGCCGATAAACATCGAATTAACAGCGCTCACCCTGCCCCGCATTTCATCAGGGGTCTTCAACTGCACCAGCGCTGACCGGATCACCACGCTGATCACATCTGCTGCGCCGAGGACGATCAGGGCGGCGATAGACAGAGCAAACGAGGTCGATATGCCAAATAATAAAGTGGCGATGCCAAATACAAATACAGCCATAAACATGATTCGCCCCACCCGGTGCCGGAGCGGGTGCCTTGCCAGATATACCGACATTAGCAGGGCGCCGACGGCAGGCGCCGCTCGCAATATGCCCAGCCCCAGCGGACCGACAAAAAGAATTTCCTTGGCATAGATCGGCAGCAGGGCCGTTGCTCCACCAAGCAATACCGCAAAGAGATCGAGCGATATGGCGCCCAGTATCGCCGGTTTGCTTCGGATGAAGGAAATGCCGGCAAATAACGACGCCAGGTCGACCCGGTCCCGTTTTGGCAGTGTCTGCTTAATCTGAATGAGGAAGACAAGCAGGCTCGCCCCTAGCAACAGCAAGCCGGTAATTGAATAAACGGTGGTCGGTCCGTAAACGTACAGCAAGCCGCCGAGCGCCGGTCCGATGATCACGGCAGTCTGGCTTGCTGAGGCAGCCCAGGCAGCAGCGCGCGATAAATGCCCGATCTCCACCAGGCCGGGCATCAACGCCTGCATAGTTGGCCCCTCGAAGGCGCGCACCGCTCCCAATAAAAACATGATCGCCAAAATGCCCTCCTTATTTAACCAGCCGGCATAGCTGCCTGCAGCCAATACCAGCACCCCCGCCCCCTCAATGAACTGGCAGGCGCTGATGATCAGCCGCCGGTTGTAACGGTCGGCCACATGGCCGACCATCAAAGTGAGCAGCACCATAGGCAGGAACTGCACCAGTCCGACCAGGCCGAGGTAGTAAGCGCTATTGGTAAGGGCATAGATCTGCCAGCCGACGGCAACCGCCAGCATCTGGGCAGCCAGCGTGGTGGAGACTCGTGCCAGACAATATGTCACAAAGGATCGATTATGCAGGAGAATTTCATTGGCGGACAGGCTGTAAGAGGACGAGGGCATACCCATGCTCCTGATGATTTATTCAAATATCTACAAGTATACTTCAAATAAAGAGAGAGGTGAACCAGAGATCAGAGGGCGGTCCACGATATGAGATAAAGCGAAACTTGCATCAGATGTGGTTTTGACCCCGCCTGATGCTTAGCTATCGGATAAATATATCCAATGGAGTGATATAATGTCTTTGTAATTGATACGCTTATTCTAATGATTTGGGGGCAATTTTTTTGGACATACCAAAGCCTTATCCCTATAGGTGGGTAGTATTGCTGGCTTTTGCACTGGCAATGGCGGTTCAGCAATTGCTCTGGATCACATTTGCTTCCATTACCCATGATGCGGCATTATATTACAAAGTTTCGGAACTGGCGATCGGACTCCTATCGCTGGTGTTTATGGCCGTCTATATTCTGGTCTCCATCCCTTCCTCCTGGCTCATCGATAACCGGGGATTCCGTTTCGCAGCCGGAGTTGGTGTTGTGATTACCGGTCTCTTCGGTATCCTGCGCGGAATATTTGCAGCAAATTATACACTGGTTTTAGTTTGTCAGATCGGCATTGCCGTGGGCCAGCCGCTGATTCTCAACGCTGTCACCACAGTCTCTGCAAAGTGGTTTCCGCCTGCAGAGAGGGCTACGGCGGCAGGATTATCTTGGCTGGCAGGCTATCTCGGATTGATCATCGGTCTGGCAGCCACTCCTTATTTGGAGGTCGCCTTTAATTTTCAGGGGATGCTCCTATGCTATGGAATTATTTCTGTCATAGTGGCGGCGGTATTCCTGATCTCCGCCAAAGAAGAGCCGCCTGTTTCCCAGTACGCACAGGGTGAAGAGAGGGCATTGGTGTTTGACGGCTTTAAACAGATGATGAAAAAAAGAGATTTTATCCTTTTGACTGCAGTCTTTTTTATCGGATTGGGCGTTTTTAACGGTCTGTCCACCTGGATTGAAGAGATATTGCGGCCCCGAGGGCTGTCAGCGGCGCAGGCGGGCCTAATCGGCGGCATCATGGTGGCCGCAGGAGTGATCGGGTCAGGGATCGTGCCGGCGCTTTCTGATAAATTTAAAAATAGAGTGGCATTTATTTTTATTGCAATTGCCGGGTCAGTTCCGGGACTGGTCGGTATCGCCTATTCGTCAAGCTATCCGGTCTTATTATTTTCTGCAGGCATCCTGGGGTTTTTCATGCTCAGCACGGCGCCTCTGGGCTTTCAATATGGCTCAGAAGTGGCTCTCCCTGCGCCTGAAGGCACATCTAACGGCATGCTGATGCTTGCAGGACAAGTTTCCGGGATCATTTTTATATTCGGAATGGACGCCTTAAAGTCGCCGGCAACCGGTTCCATGGCCGAACCGATGGCCATATTGATCGTGCTCATGGTATTGACTGCGGCAATATGCCTGATGCTTAGGGACCCGCAATCGTTACGTAAAGCCAAACTTACCTCAGATGGAGTTTTGACCCCGCCTGATACCGCATAGCTGAGCAAAACCGTGCCTTCTTTTCATGTTGCCCCTCTCTAGATTGCTTACTTTCAGGGCTTCAATATCCCGGTAACGATTGCTTCTCAAAAATCATACTATATTGAGGCTGACAGCTTGGAAGAAGACAGGCAATTTTTATCCGATAACAAAGGAGGAACGATCATGGGTGCTAAGGGAAGTGCATTAGGTTTGGGTGATACTTTTGGGGCATTGGGCGCATCACCGTTTTTCCCGATGTTCGCTTTCACACTCTTCCTGATCTTGATCCTGCTGATTCTGGGGATCAACTAAGACCAGAATCTCCTTAGGCGTAAGCCCCGGGCCTTGCCCGGGGCTTACGTTTTCTATCTATCGGCTATCCGATGAGTGTCCGCTCTAATCCCTTCACTGCCCTAATTGGCGGGCGATGCGTCAGGGCTGCCCGGCCTGAAAAAACCGGCTTGGAACAGCGTCCACGGCTGGCTGGGGCGGTCTTTGAGGTGTCCGCTCAGGTGGTTCCATTGGGGATGCTCGGCCAGGAACTGACCTGCATTGAACGGCCTGCCGCAGGAGTTTCCCCAGCGCCCCCAAAAACTCATCTCCAATGCCAGAGCGCTATCGGTTACTTTTCCATCAACGGTCCCCCGCGGCTCAAAGGGCACCGGGCGGCCCGATCTATGCTGCTGGGAGTCTAACTCGTAGTGGCTGTCGATAGTGCGCCAGCATGGATTGACCTGGCCCAGGTAGACGTCATAATGGTCGGCCAGGATCGCTTTGGCAGTCACCTGATCGATCCGGCCATAATTTTGATCGAGCAACTGCGCCAGCCGCACCCGCCGCGCCCCTGATGCGGTCCTGATATCGGTGTAGCTGGTGTCTGAGCATTCCAGATTGCGTATCCGGGGATCCAGAGGAGCGTTATAACCGGTAAAATAGCCGTCCATCTTCCGTTCGATGTTGTAGTATTGCAGGCCCAGTTCAAAAAGCATGATCTCGCCTGAATTCACGTCGCCCAGCAGCCAGCTGTTCGCATAGCCGCCATTATTCTGTTTCTTCATGATCTCCGCAAACCGGTCCAGGCTGTCGGCATATTGCATGGCTTTACGAACCCGGAAAAACTCCGGCGCCTCCCCGGGGTCGTAGGCCTTGAACCCCCCGATGGTGGTCTCTGTTCCGATCAGGCCGGCCCCGGTGATGAAGTAGTCGCTAAAGCTATCGATGTAACCCGGGGCCGTTTGCATGAAAATGCGCTGGCCCTCGGTGGGAACGATATCGATGATCTCATTGAAGTATTGGGCGCTCACATATTCGTCCCAGCTGTTATGCGCCATCACGATCTTGCCGTTCCGGGCAGCGGTGCCGGTAGCGATGAAGGCGCTGCAGTGGTCGTGAGCGTGCCGGTCAACGGCAGCATCTTTCTTCTTCAGTTCGTTCGGCCACCAGTAGTCCAGCAGTTCCATCCGCCCGTTCCAGGCCAGGATCTCCTGCCAACTGACGTTGACTCCGGCGGCCTGCGCTCCGGCGGCCACCCCCTCGATCTCATCGAGAAATTCCCGGTCGATGTAGGGGATAAACATCCTTTCGGCTGCTTCCACAAAGAAATCCCACTTCATACCGGTATCCCAGTAAGTCAGATAGCCCAGGCTGCCCATGATCTCCTGCAGTTCCGCCGCCATCAGGTAGCCGTGCTGAAAGCCTCTCTCGTATGGCCCTCCTTCGATATGGACGCAGGCCCAGCCATTCTGATCATAGCGATATCCTTTACCGTAAATCATCCCACCGCCTCCCCTACTGAACTATTTTACGGTCGGCGGTCCGGATTATTGCCATAAAAACAAAATTCGCAGAGCAAAATAAAAAGCCGCTGCCATCCAGATGAAGGCAACGGCCCCTGGTCGATAATATTTAGCTATTTTAAAACTCAGGCAATGGTGATCTCCGGGCGCAGATAAACATCCTGAATGGCATTGAGGAGTTCGACGCCATCCGCCATCGGTTTTTGAAAGGCCTTGCGCCCGGAAATGAGGCCCAGGCCTCCGGCGCGCTTGTTGATCACCGCCGTTCGCACAGCCTGGGCCAGGTCGTCCTTGCCCGAGGCGCCGCCGGAGTTGATCAGGCCGGAGCGCCCCATATAGCAATTGGCCACCTGATAGCGGGTCAGGTCGATCGGATGATCCGAGGTCAGCCTGGAGTATACCTGGTCGCTGGTTTTGCCGAACTTCACGGCATTATAGCCGCCGTTGTTTTCCGGTTGTTTCTGTTTTACGATGTCCGCCTCGATGGTGACGGCCAGATGGTTCGCCTGTCCGGTCAGGTCAGCCGAGGCCTCGTAGTTGACCCCGTCGACCTTGAAGGCGTTATTGCGCACGTACGCCCAGAGAATGGTGACCAACCCCAGGCTGTGGGCATAGGCAAAGGCCTCGCTGATCTCCTGCATCTGCCTGCTGCTCTCCTCGGAACCGAAATAGACAGTGGCGCCAACTGCCACCGCGCCCATGTTAAATGCCTGATCGACGCTGGCGAAGAGGACCTGGTCATATTTATTAGGATAGGTAAGCAGTTCGTTGTGATTGATCTTGAGAATGAAAGGGATCCTGTAGGCATACTTTCTGGCGATCGATCCCAGCACTCCCAGGGTAGAAGCGACCGCGTTGCACCCGCCTTCAATAGCCAGCCTGACAATGTTTTCAGGATCGAAATAGATCGGATTGGGGGCGAAGGACGCCCCTCCCGAGTGTTCCACGCCCTGATCCACCGGCAGGATGGAGAGGTATCCGGTACCCGACAGGCGCCCCGTGTTGAGCAGTGTTTGCATATTGCGCAATACCGTTGCCGAGCGATCGGACGGGACCAGCGTCCTGCTTACGAAATCAGGCCCCGGCAGGTGGAGATCCTCTTTGGCGATGGTCGTACACCTGTGGTTCAACAGGTCTTCGGCTTCGTTGCCCAACAATTCTTCGATCTTGACTTTCATACGATGGCCTCCCTTTTCAGATCACATTAGGAATAATAAGACATTCATCGAGCGAGTTTCTGCAATATCTTCCAGAGCACCCAAAAAGACAATATAAAATATTTCCTATGGTTGTTTCGCCATCATGTGGCATCTTCCTGCCACACATATTATGATAAAGGAAACTTACTTTCAGATGGTGGCTTAAACTCTATCTGAAAGTTTAGTTGACCGATCACGCCGGGGTACCCGCTTGTGAGGCCGGACAACCAGGCTTGGCGCCACTTTCCTTGTTTAAGCGGTTAACCGTCGGATAAATGCGAAAAACTTAAGGGTGTACCGCCCCCGTCGTCGCATGCCCTTGTCTATTCTTCCCGCCTTTTAAAGTGCTGATGCCGGGATATTGCCAGAACGGCAGAAAGGAGCGACAGCTATGATTTCCAAGCGAAGCGACCTTCATAAACTGCCCGACAGCGAGCTTTATCTGTCCCCCACCTATGCGACCAGATATTTTGTGGAGCGTGTTCCGAAGTATAAGCTGCCCGAGTCCATCACGCCGGCCAGCGTCGCCTACCAGATCATCCATGATGAATTGAACCTTGACGGGATCACCGCTTTTGATCTCGGCAGCTTCACCACCACCTGGATGGAACCGGAGGCGGAAAAACTGATCGCCGAGAACATGGGCAAGAATTTTATCGACCGCTTCGAGTATCCCCAAACCAACGAGATCCACCAGCGCATCGTGCACATCCTGGCGCACCTGTTCAATGCCGGTGAGAACACCGACTTTTGCGGCACCGCCACCATCGGATCATCGGAAGCGATCGAGCTGGGTTTGCTGGCTCACAAGTGGACCTGGAAGGAGCGGCGCATTGCCCTGGGAAAGCCCTATGACCGGCCAAATATCGTATTCGGGGCCGGCGCCCACGTCTGTTGGAACAAGTTTGCCAAATACTTCGATGTGGAGCCGCGCATCATTCCCATGGCCAGCGACCGCTTCACCATAGATCCGGGATTGATCGCCGATTGTATCGACGAAAACACCATCTGCGTCGGGGCGATCCTTGGGACTACCTATACCGGCGCCTGTGAGCCCGTCAAAGAGATCGACAGCCTGCTGAGGGTCATCAAAAGAGAGCGGGGCTGGGATATTCCGATTCACGTCGATGCCGCCAGCGGCGGCTTCATCATCCCCTTTACAAACCCCGGTCTGGAGTGGGATTTCCGGCTGCCTCACGTGCGTTCGATCAATGTGTCCGGGCATAAATTCGGCCTCGTCTATCCCGGCCTGGGCTGGCTGATCTTCAAGAACCGGCAGGACCTGCCCGAGGACCTGATCTTTCACGTCAATTACCTGGGAGAGACCATGCCCACGTACACCCTGAACTTCTCCAGCGGCGCCGGCATGATCCTGGCGCAATACTACAACCTGCTGCGGCTGGGGCGGGAAGGCTATACCTCAGTTATGAACAATTGCCTGGAGAACACCACATTTTTAGCGCAGAGGCTGGTCACATCCGGCAAATTTGAACTGCTCGGGGCGCTCGAACTGCCCATCGTGGCCTTCAGGTTCAAACAAACCCCCTCCTTTACGCCCTTCCAGCTTTCGCAGAAGCTGCGGGAGCGCGGCTGGATGCTCCCGGCTTACAGGCTGCCGGAAAAAGCGGACGGCATTACAGCGCTGCGGGTGGTGGTCAGGGAGAGTTTCAGCCATGATATGGCGGAGTTGCTGGCCAATGACATCATCAACACCTACAACATCCTGGATGAAAAGCAGACAGAGCAGTTGGAACCGCATACTCATAATAAGAGGCGCACATCCGTATGATCCCCGCTACTTGATCAGCCGGTGCTTGACCATGACCAGGGGGATGCGCAGGGTCAACAGCACCAGGGCTGCCAGCCAGGCCAGGTGGCCCCAGACAGAACTGGCTGCCGTCCCCAGGATCAGCGGCCGGACCGCCTCCACGGCGTGGTACAGCGGCATGAACCAGGCCAGCAGCCGCACTCCTGCAGGCAGGGTTTCCAACGGGAAAAAGACCCCGGAGAGAAAGAACATCGGGGTGATCAGCAGGGTGAAGAAGTACTCGAAGGAATCGAACCCCGGCGCAATGCTGGTCCAGATCATGGAGAGGATCGAGAACTCTGCCGCCATCAGGGCTACGGGGACCGGCGCCAACAGCGCCCAGCCGGACCTGACCAGGCCAAAGGCGGCCAATACCGTGAGAAACACGATTCCATACAGAGTTCCCTTGAAGGTTCCGTATAGAATCTCTCCCAGCACGACGTCGTCCATGCTTACCGGGGTGGCCACCATCGATTGAAAAATCTTCTGTACCGCCATGCGGGTGAAGCTGCCGTAGGTCATCTCGTAAGTCGTGGCGAACATGCTGGAGGATGCTACCAGGGCCGGGGCTAGAAAATTGATGTAGGGCAAGCCGTGGATTTTGTTGACGTACACCCCCAGGCCGAAGCCCAGCGCCCACAGGTAGATGATCGGCTCCACGAAATTGAACATGATGTTGGCCATCCAGGTCTTGCGAAACAACAGCAGGTTGCGGCAAAAGACCCTGTATACCAACGGCCAGGACAGGTCCGGCCAGGACAGCAGTTCTTGCCAGGGACGATTACCGGACATCTTCGCCCTCCTCCTCTCCCCGCTTGCCGGGCAACGGAGCGGCGCCATCCTCACGCAAGGATTCGCCGGTCAACTGCAGAAACACATCCTCCAGGTTGGATGGCCTCAGGCGACGATAGCGGATCGGAGTCTTCTGCCGGTCAGCCTGCGCCGCCACCCGGTCCATCAGTTCCAGGCCATGATCTGTAAACAGCACCAGGTCGTCCCCCATTCCCTGCCGGCCCCTGATCAGCTCCCGGCTGTCATCGAACAGGCTGTCCGGGCATTCGCCGCCGGTTCCCAATTCCAGGGCCTCCCTGCCCAGATGGCGATCGATCAGCCCCTCGGGGTGGCCCTCCTCCACGATCTCCCCCTGGTACATAATAATCAGCCGGTCGCAGAGCTGGCTGGCCTCCTCCATGTAATGGGTCGTCAGCAGCATGGTGGTGCCCTCCTCCTTCAGCCTGCGTAAACGGTGCCAGACCAGGTGGCGGGCATAGGGATCCAGGCCGGTGGTCGGCTCGTCTAGCAGCAGGAGAGCCGGCTGGTTGATCAGCGCCCGGCCCAGGGTCAATCTTCTGCGCAGCCCTCCGGACAGGTTCTCCACCGGCTCGTCGGACTTATCCTGCAAATCCATGAAGGAGAGGATCTCCTCACACCGCTTTTTGGCGATCTGCTTGCCGATCTGAAAATAACCGGCATAGATCATCAGGTTCTCCCGCACCGAGAGCACCGGATCGAGATCATCATCCTGTGAAATCACCCCGATCCTGGACTTGATCGCCCGCGGCCGGATCATGATATCCTCGCCGAATACGCTCAATTTGCCGCCCGATACCGGAGAGAACCCGTAAGTCATCCTGACGATGGATGTTTTACCGGCTCCGTTGGGTCCCAGCAGGCCAAAACACTCGCCCGGGTAGACGGCAAAGTTGACACCCTTGACGGCCATAAAATCGCCGTATTTCTTAACCAGATTGCTGACCAGAACGACTGGCTGGTTTTGCTGATCGACGCTCATACCTACCCCGCAGTTTTTGTTAAATTCTGATCTTGATCGTAAATATTTTCTCTTGATCTACCGGCAATATTCTGAATGCTGCACCGTTGCCCTGGTCTCTTCCCCACTCTCCATCGTTTTCCAAAAAGCGTCCGCGCCAGCGATGCCTCCAACCATGTATTTTTATAATCTTAAGGCAGATCCATGCTATTAAGCCCCGCCTTAAAGAGGTTACAGGCTGCCCTGCGCCAGGCAGCGGAGGATCAACTCTGCCGCCTGCTTGCTCAGCGGCTGATTGTCGTTGCCGCATTTTGGCGAGATGATGCATCCGGGGCAGCCCTGTTCACAGGGACAATCCCGTACCAACTCATGGGTCATCCTGGCGATCTCCTCAAACAGTTCGAAGGCTTTTTCCGCCAGACCGATGCCTCCCTCGTATCCATCGTAGATGAATACCGTCGCCGCCCGGGTATCATAGTGAAAGGGTACTGAGACACCGCCGATGTCCCGCCGGTCGCACATCACCTGAAAGGGCATGATGCCGATCATGGCATGCTCGATCCCGTGCAGGCCGCCGGCAAAATCCTGCTGCTGCTCCTGGATGCTTTTTTTGATCTCATTCGGCACCGTGAACCAGATGGCACTGGTTTTAAAATCGGTGGGCGGCAGGTCGAGCGGCTGAAAGCCGAGGGCGCTGTCGCCCCTCCTGATCCTGTAGCCGGTGTACTGTTCATTCACCACCACACTGCCGAGGGCCACCCTGAAGCCCCCCACATCCTTGCGCTGCCTTTCTGCCAATACTTCAATGCCGGCCGCCTTCACCGGCTCGGTAAAATAGTCCACCTCTGTCCGTTCGGCGTGGATGGTGGCGGTCTCCAGGTCCAGGGACCGCACCACATAGGTCTCTCCCCGGTGCAGCAGTACCGCTCCATCGTGGGCTTCCCGAAAAGCGCGGAGGCGATCCATGGTCTCCACGATCTTGCCGTCGCAGACCAGCTTGAATATTCCCGAAGAGAAGCTGTCCAGCGATACCAGGTCCGCCGGCCTGGCCCGGCCCGAGTATACGTAGCCGCTTCCGGTCCGCCGCAGCAGCAGCTCCCGCTCCAGGGGTTCTACCAGGCCCTCCACGGCGCCGAAAAACTCCTGATCGGTCTCCGGCTGCAGCGGCAGTTCCGAGGCGGCGCACAGCAGGTGGCCGGATTTGATGTAAGGGTTGTGCAGGCTGATGATGGCATGCTCAAAGGGACTGCCGAAGAAGACCTCGGGATGGTGCATGAAGTACTGGTCGAGCGGGTCCTGGAAAGCCACCAGTATGGCGACAGAATCCCCGGCGCCCCTGCCGGACCGGCCCGCCTGTTGCCAGGCAGAGACCACGCTGCCTGGGTAACCGGAGATGATCACGCCGTCCAGGGCGCCGATATCGATCCCCAACTCCAGGGCGTTGGTGGCGGTAACTATTTTCAGTCTTCCCTGTTTCAGCCGCCTTTCTATCTCCCGGCGCTCCTCAGGCCGGTAGCCGGCCCTGTACGAGGCCACCTGCTCTGCCAGATCCGGGCTGCGTTCGGACAGATCGCCCCTGATCCAGAAGGACAGGAGCTCGGCCATCTTCCTGGATACCGTGAAACACAGAGTATGCAGGTTGTGGTTCATAGCCTCCAGCAGCAGGCGCCGCGTCTCCTGGTGGGCGGATGGTTTGTTGGCGCCCTCAAAGAAGGGATTGTACAGCACGAAGAATTTGCTGCCTCTGGGTGAGCCGTCATCGTCGATCAATTGGAACTGCAGTCCCGTCAGGTTCCGGGCAAACTCCAGAGGGTTGGCGATGGTGGCGGAGCTGAGGATGAACTGCGGCCTGGCGCCGTAACAGCTGCAGATCCTTCTCAGCCTCCTGATCAGGAAGGCCACGTTGGAACCGAAAACACCCCGGTAATGGTGGGCCTCGTCGATCACCACGTACTTCAGGCTGCCCAGGAAGCGCTGCCACTTGTAGTGCCAGGGCAGCACCTGGTGCAGTTCGTAGGGGTTGGTGATGATCATCCGGGACTGTTCCCGGACCCCCGGTCTCCGGCCGGAGGGGGTGTCGCCGTCGTAGATCTCCGGGCAGACCCTGATCCCCGTTGCTCGCTCCATCTCTCTGACAGACTGCAGCTGGTCGTTGGCCAGGGCCTTGGTGGGATAGATGTAGAGAGCCGTGGCCCGGGGGTCGTGCTGTAGCCCTTCGAAGACCGGTATGTTGAAGGCCAGTGACTTGCCGGAGGCGGTGGGCGTGGTCAGGATAATGTTGCTGCCGGCCCTCACGCCGGCAAGGGTACGGCATTGGTGGCTGTAAAGCCTGATCTCCTTGAGATAGTTCTTGATGGCCGGCGGCAGGTCCTCGTCCGGTGCACCGTACACCGGCTCCCGCGCCTCGATAGCTTTAATAAAGGCGGTTCTCTTCTGGTAATAGGGATCCCCGGCCAGCCGTTCCAGCAATGACGCTACCGACATGGGCGCCACTCCGTGGACAACCTGAAAAAGATCCTGGCCAGGGAGATCAGGTCCTGCTTGTTATGCTCCAGGATCGGGACCAGGGGACCGGGGTTCCCGGTCCTGAGGTAAGTCTCGTAGAATTCCGGGACCAGGGCCGATGGCACGTCACGGTCTCTCTCGATATCCAGCAGGTGCTGCTCCAGGGTGCACAGCCGGCAGTCCGGCAGCAGTTGGCGGTAGCTGCGCCTGGCGAAGAAGAGCAGGTCAAAGTTGGGCCGGCTCAGATCGGCGGCCATCCGGTAGTACACTGCCCGTTCCCCGATGTAGGGGACATCGAAGCATCTGCCGTTGTAGGTCACCAGGGCGGTGTCCGGCTTCAGGCGCGAAAGAGCGGCGCAGACGACCGCCGGCTCCTCAGGGATGTCCCGGGCCAGGTATTGGGAAACCGTAATCCTGCCGCCACTGACGCCAGCCATGCCGATCAGGATGATCGGGCGCTGAAACAGGCCCATGGTCTCGATGTCCAGAAAAAGCAACTGTTCGATCTCATGCAGCCCGGATAGCCTGAGCATTTGCGGATGCGACCTGCTATACCTGAAGGAGATCAGCCGGAACAGCTCTGCCGGGTCTTTCCGGCGCAGGATCTCCAGCACTGTCCGGGCCTCCTCGCCGAACCGCGGGTGGCCGGCCAGGTTTTCGAGGGTCGGGTAGCCCGAACTCTTCAGGAGTTTTTCGGTCTCTTCTCTGATCCCGAAGACCAGCTTCAGGTCTGTGAGCAATTCTCCCAGCACCTCGGACGGTCCAGGCCGGCTGACGGAAGCGATGTCGCACTCGTCCTGGATGGCCAGGCAGGATCCCCTCTCGTTCGTGGCAGCCCGGCCGCCGGTGACATCCTGGATGCTGCTTCCCCGGTACTGCCGGAGCAGTTCGTGCTTCAGCCTCTGCGCCTCGCAATATTCCCGATCCGGCAGATAATCTGCCCGCACTGCCTGTTCATGTGAACCGCTCTCCGGGACGATCCGGTATTCCTTAAACCGTTCACTCTTCTCCTGCCATAACCTGCCGATCTGCTCCACTGTGATTACCCCTCATGCCGTCGGCGCCAGCAGCTTCCGGAATATCTCCCTGGTTGCCTGAACAGCCGGGCTGTCCGGTGGCAACTGTACCAGCGGCTGATCCTTCAGGTCATACTCAGCCAATTGTTCATCGAAGGGAACGGCGCCGATCAGCTCCAGCCCGGTGGCTGCGATCTCAGCCTGAAGCGGCGCCGCGTCGGCTGTCTTGGTAATGATCAGGTAGGCCTTGCCAACCTCAATATTCAACGACCTGGCCAGTTCCCGGATCCGTCCGGCGGTACGGACGCCCTTAACCGTAGGGTCGGAGATGATCAGCATGATATCCAGACGCGTGATCACTTCCCGGCTCAGATATTCCATACCGGCCTGGTCGTCGATCACCATATAGTCATACTTTTCATCCAATGTCTCCATGTTGCTTTTCAAAATGGTCATGGGGATGCAGTAGCAGCCAGCCTCCTGAGGTACACCCACCAGCAGCAGATCGTAGTCGCCGGCGTGGGTCAATGCGTCCTCGGGCAGATGCTCCTTGATATAGTTGCCTCTGATGGCATTATCGATGGTGTCGATGTTCTTGGCCTCGTTAAAAATATCGGAGATCGATTTTTTGACCTGCACTCCCAGGGCCAGATTGAGGGTAGAGTTGGGATCGGCGTCAACCGCCAGAATGGTTCCTTTCTTAGTATCGATCAGATACCGGATCAGCAGCGAGGCGATGGTAGTTTTGCCCGTGCCGCCTTTGCCGGCCAAGGCGATATGCATGGCCATCTCTAGCAACACTCCTTCTGATTTTATTTTTCTGCAAACATAATACCACTTAAAGGACAGCTCGCGCCCATCTATCTTTAATACTTTTGAGATCGGTCGGGTTTCAAGAATAATCCCGGCTATTTTGTCCAACCATGGTAATACTACCTATAATACTAATACTTGGGAGGCAACAATGGACCGGCGGGAGTTTATTAAAAAAATGTTCGTGCTCGGCCTGGCATCCTCAAACCTGGCCGGATTGGTGTCAGGCTGCAGGTACGCCGGGCTGATGGTTCCTGAAAGAGACGGCGCCAAGCTCGGAGGCCTGAACAGACCGGATGCCTTGTCCATTCCCATAGAACGGCCGGACCTGGTGATCGCGGGCGGCAACGAGCCTGATGCCCTGATAGAGAAAGGACTGCAGGCTCTTGGCGGCATTAAGACATTTATCAAGCAGGGATCGCTGGTGGTGATCAAGCCCAACTTCAGCGTTCCCCAGCGGCCGGAGGCGGCCTGCACCACCAACCCTTTGCTGGTGAGCGCTCTGGTTAAGCGTTGTCTGGAAGCGGGAGCAAGAGAGGTGCGGGTGATCGATCATCCCTTCACCAGCGGCGTCATGTGCCTGGAGAACACAGAGATGCGCCGGTATGCCGGGGATGCCGGCGCCAGGGTTTATGTGCTGGGCGAACTATCAGATAAATACTATACCCGGGTGCAGATCGGGGGCAAGCAACTCCAGACCGCCCATTTTTCCAGGGATGTCCTGGATGCCGACCTGTTCATCAACTTCCC
>JAHFCR010000072.1:0-4870 GCA_023249405.1 Peptococcaceae bacterium
CCGGAATGGGTACAGATTGACCACCACCAGATCGATCGGCTCGATCCCCAACTGCTCCAACTGAGCCTCATCCAGTGGCAGGCGCCCCAGGATGCCGGCGTGCACCTTGGGATGCAGGGTTTTGACCCGTCCATCCATGATCTCCGGAAATCCGGTCAGTTCTTCCACGTGCCGCACCGGTACTCCAGCCTGGCCCAGAGCCCTGGCCGTGCCCCCGGTGGAGATCAACCGATAGCCCAGTCCGGCCAGTTCCCTGGCAAATTCCACAATTCCCCGCTTATCGGAAACACTGATCAGGGCCTGCTTCACCCGGTTTCGTTTATTCAGCGCGTCCTCTGATGCCTCACTCACTGTAGGAACCCTCCCTATTCTGGGTGTTTTGGTTGGAATCCTTGATCTCCTGCCATTCCAGCACGCAATCCCTGGGCAGCCTCGGCCTGCGCCCGGACCAGTCGATCAGCGCCCGCTGTTTTCGGATCCGTAGCCGGCCCTCTGCCAGCAACTGCAGGGCAGCCGGGTAGGTTTTGTGTTCCTTTGCCAGGATGCGGGCAGCCAGCGTCTCCTCGTCATCCTGCTGATCAACAGGCACTGCCGACTGCAGGATGATCGGGCCGGTATCCGTTCCGCTGTCCACAAAGTGCACCGTACAGCCGCTGAAACGCACCCCCGCCGCCACGGCCTGGGCCTGGGCATCCAGCCCCCGGAAGGCTGGCAGGAGAGCGGGATGGATATTGACCACCCGCCCGGGGAAGAGGTCCAGAAAGGCCGGCGTCAGCACCCGCATGAAGCCGGCCAGGGCCACCGCATCCGGCCGCAGGCCCTCCACCTCCCGGGCCAATCTGGCATCGTAATTCGTCCGGCTTTCATTCTTTCCAGGGACAACCGAGTAGACGGGAATCCCCTGCCGGCGTGCATACTGGAAGGCCGGCGGCTCCTGGCGGTCGCTGAAGACCCCGGCCACTGACACATCCAGGGCGCCTCCGGTGACAGCATCCAGAATCGCCTTCAGATTGCTCCCCCGACCGGAGACCAATACTACAAGCTGCAATGGCTCCAACCCTCTCACTAATGGATCAGCACATCAGGAGGCGGAGCACCGTCCCCCTTTTCTGACCCTAAGATAGTCATTATCTTCCGCTAACAAAGCTAACGCCCCGGCCGGGGCAGACCTCGCCGATCGCATAAACCTGCTCACCCATGCCGGACAGGGCTGCGGCCACAGACTCCGCTGACTCTCCGGACACGATCAGCGCCAGGCCGATCCCCATGTTGAAGACCCGGTACATCTCATCGTCGGAGATCCGTTCAGGGCCGTCATCGCCTTGAATGATCCGGAAAATCGCCGGCACCGGCCAGCTGCCGCAGCGAACCGTAACCCCCAGCCCATCAGGCAGCGCCCGCGGGATGTTTTCGGTCAGCCCGCCGCCGGTAATGTGGGCGGCGCCCTTGACGACCTGTTCCGGCGCATACCGGTCCCGCAGGGCCAGCACACTTTTTACGTAGATCCGGGTGGGAGTCAACAGCTCTTCCCCTACTGTGCGCCGCGTCCCACCACCGGCGTCTGCCGGCAGCGATACATCCACAGTATATCCCCGCTGTTCGAACAATACCCGGCGGGCCAGGGAAAAACCGTTGCTGTGCAGGCCTGATGAGGCCAGGCCGAGCAATACGTCCCCCGCCTGAATCCTGCTGCCGTCCCAGATGGCGTCCCGGTTCACGACACCCACGGCAAAGCCGCCCAGGTCGTATTCACCTAGTTGGTAAAATCCCGGCATCTCGGCGGTCTCTCCGCCGATCAGGGCGCACCCCGCCTCCCGGCAGCCTGCGGCCACGCCCTTGACGATCTCCTCCGCCTGCTCCGGCACCAGCCGGCCGCAGGCCAGGTAATCCAGAAAGAACAGCGGCTCGGCGCCGCTCACCAGAATGTCGTTGACGCACATGGCCACCAGGTCGATCCCCACCGTGTCGTGCTTGCCGGCCAGTTGGGCCACCTTCAGCTTGGTGCCCACCCCATCGGTGCCGGAGACCAGCACGGGCTGAGGGTAGCGGGAGATATCCAGCGCAAACAGGCCGGAGAAGCCGCCGATGCCGGTCAGCACTTCCGGCCTCATGGTGGAGGCGGTATGAGCCCTGATCAGCTCTACCGCCCGGTTCCCGGCATCGATATCCACTCCCGCCTCTCTGTAGGCATCCTTCTTATCCGTCATCCCATCGCCCCGATCCGTATCCGGCTTTGCCTAATCGCTTTCTTTACTGCCCAGGCTGCATGTAAGTTTTTTCCGGCTTCCGACCTCTTGCCTCCTGCTTCCTAACAGTTGCAGGCATGAGCATCCACCTCTCCCGCCTCCGGCACCGGGATCGGGTAGGCGCCGCTGAAGCAGGCTACGCAGAAACTGTCCGGCGCCAGCGGGGCCATAGCCGCATAGAGCCCTTCCAGACTCAGGTAGTTCAGGCTGTCGGCGCCGATCAGCGCCAGGATCTCATCCAGGTTGCGGCTGGCAGCGATCAGTTCCGAGCGCCGGGAGGTGTCGATACCGTAATAACAGGAGTAGTTGATGGGAGGCGAACTGACCAGCATGTGCACCTCTTTGGCCCCGGCATCCCGGATCATCTGGACGATCTTGCTGGAGGTGGTGCCCCGGACGATAGAATCGTCGATCAGCACCACCCGCTTCCCGTTCAGGACCTCCCGCACCGTGTTCAGCTTCATCTGCACTCCCAGGCTGCGTAAGGCCTGGCTGGGCCGGATAAAGGTGCGCCCGATGTAGCGGTTCTTGATCAGGCCCTCGGAGAAGGGAATGCCGGTCTCCGCTGCATAGGCCAGGGCGGCGCAGGTGGCCGAATCCGGCACCGGCACCACCAGATCGGCCTGGATGGGGTGCTCCCGGGCCAATTCCCGCCCCAGGGCGCCGCGCGACCGCTGCACATTCAATCCGTCGATCACGCTATCAGGCCTGGCAAAATAGACAAACTCGAAGATGCACAGCGCTCGCTTGGAGGGATAGTGGTTGCGCAGCGAGGTGACGCCGTTGTCATCGATCATTACCACCTCGCCGGGCTCGACGTCCCTGATAAACTCCGCTCCGATGGTATCCAGAGCCGCCGATTCCGAGGCCAGCACGTAGCCCTGGCGATAACGGCCCAGGCAGAGCGGCCTGACCCCCAGGGGATCCCGGATGCCGAACAGGCGGTTCTCGGTGATCACCACCAGTGAATAGGCGCCCTTGATCAGCGACATGGTTTTCAAAATACCGTCAGCCAGGTTGTCCTTGGTGGTGCGGGCCAGAATGCTGACGATCAGCTCGCTGTCGGTGGTGGTCTGAAAGACAGCCCCCTCGCCGGCCAATTGACGGCTCAGCTCGTGATAATTGGTCAGGTTGCCGTTGTGGCCCAGGGCCAGCATCCCGTGCTGGTAATGGAAGACCAGTGGCTGGGCATTCTCCACGGCGCTCTCGCCGGTAGTGGAATAGCGGACATGGCCCAGGGCCACCTTGCCCTTCAGCTTGTCGATGTCCTCTCCGGAAAAGACCTCGCCCACCAGGCCCATACCTTTCTGACACCTGATCACAGCGCCGTCGCCGACGGCGATCCCGGCGCTCTCCTGCCCCCGGTGCTGCAGGGCATACAGGCCGAAGTAGGCCAGGCGCGCCACATCCAGCCCCGGCCCGTAGATCCCGAAGACACCGCAGGCCTCCCGCGGCTTATCATCCTCGAACTCGGGCATCCCAGGCTCATCATCAGGGGCTAGCCCATCACACTGGATATGCTCCCTCTCCATAGCCGGTCCATCTCCTCTACCAGCAACTTGATCGTTATCTGTCCACCGGGCTGCCTGATCACCAGGCTGTCGCCCCCCACCGAACCCAGGGCCAGGCAGGGGATATCATACTCCCGGGCCGCCTGGATCACCAGGGGCAAACTATTGGGAGCGCAGGAAACTACTATCGAGGATTGGGTCTCGCCAAAGAGCAGGTTGTCCGCCCTCGACTCATCCAGCGCCATCACGCCGTTCGCCAACTCCTGCAGGCTGCCCGGCGCAGCTTCAGAACCAGCCTGCAACTGAGGTCCTGGAAATCTTTTCTCTGACATCCGGCTTCCGGCATCCGGCTTCTGATATGCCGCCGGCAGGTCGAGCAGGGCGCCCACTGCGCCGGCGATGCAGCACTCGGCAATGGTAACTGCCAGGCCGCCATCAGCGCAGTCGTGAGCGGATCTGACCAGCCCGCGGCGCACCAGGAGGCGGCAACAGGCCTGCGCCCTGGCTTCTATAGCCAGGTCCAGCTCCGGAACCGGTCCGGCCTCCACGCCGTGGATGACCGAGAGGTACTCGCTGGCGCCCAGCCCCGGGCTGAACCGCCCCAACAGCAATACGGCATCGCCCGGCTCTTGGAACCGGTGAGTGCAATGCCTGGTGATATCTGGCAGGAGGCCGACCATCCCCACCACCGGTGTGGGATAGACCGCCTCCCCGTTGGTCTCGTTGTAGAAGCTGACGTTGCCGCTGACCACCGGGATCTCCAGCGCCCGGCAGGCCTCGCTCATGCCCTTGACCGCCTCCTGGAACTGCCAGAAGATCTCCGGCTTTTCGGGATTGCCGAAATTCAGGCAGTCGGTGATGCCCAGCGGTTCGGCGCCCACGCAGGAGAGGTTCCGGGCAGCCTCCGCCACCGCCTGCAACCCGCCCTGATAGGGATCGAGGTAGCAGTAGCGGGCATTGCTATCGGTGGTCAGGGCGATCCCCTTGGGGGTGCCCTTGATGCGCAGCACAGCGGCATCGGCGCCCGGCCGCACCGCCGTATTGGTCATCACCGTGTGATCGTACTGGCGGTAGACCCATTCCTTGCTGGCGATGTTGGGAGCGGCCAGCAGC
>JAHFCR010000072.1:4970-16328 GCA_023249405.1 Peptococcaceae bacterium
CGGCCGGTCCGGGCGCCCACCAGCAGCACCTGGTTGCCCGGCCCCGCCGCCGTCCCCAGCCTGATGTCGCTGTGCGACACCAGACCGACGCACATGGCATTGACCAGGGGATTGCCCGTGAAGCTCGGGTTGAAGCCCACTTCCCCGCCCACGGTGGGGATGCCCAGGCAGTTGCCATAGTCCCCGATCCCGGCCACCACTCCGGAGAACAGGTAGCGCACCCGGGGGTCGGACAGATCCCCGAAGCGCAGGGAGTTCAGCGAGGCGATCGGACGCGCTCCCATGGTGAAGATATCCCGGACAATGCCCCCCACCCCGGTGGCCGCTCCCTGGTAGGGCTCGATCGCCGAGGGATGGTTATGGCTCTCCATCTTGAAGACGATCCCCTGACCATCGCCGATATCGACGATGCCGGCGTTCTCTCCCGGCCCCTGCAGCACGTGGCTGCCGGTGGTGGGGAACAGCTTCAGGACCGGTTTGGAATGATTATAGGCGCAGTGCTCCGACCAGAGCACGGCAAACAGTCCCGTCTCCAGATAGTTGGGGGCACGGCCGAGCAGGCCGCAGATCTGCTCATACTCGTCCCGGGTCAGGCCCATCTCTTGCCAATCAGGCTTGCGCTCAGGCATGTCCGGCCACCTCCTGCTCCTGTCCGGCTCCCCACCAGCGCAGGATCGACAGAAAGACCCGCAGTCCGTCCCGGTTGCCCAGGATCGATTCGGAGCAGCGCTCTGGGTGGGGCATCAGGCCAAGGACATTGCCCCGCCGACTGCAGATCCCGGCGATGTTGCCGAGCGAGCCGTTGGGGTTGGCCTCAGGAGTGGCATTCCCTGTCCCGTCGCAGTACCTGAAGACGATCCGCCCCTCCCGCTCCAGTTCCTCCAGGGTTTCCGGGTCTGCATAGTAATTGCCCTCGCCATGGGCGATGGGCATGCTGATCACCTCGCCCGGACGGTAGCGGTTGGTAAAGGGAATATCAGTGTTTTCCACCCGCAGCAGCACGTCCTGGCAGCGAAACTGCAGGCTGTCGTTGCGCCGCATCGCCCCGGGCAGCAGGCCGGCCTCCAGCAGCACCTGAAAACCGTTGCAGATCCCCAGCACCAGGCCTCCCCGGTCGGCGAAGGCCGGCAAGGCCTCCATGATCGGGGCGAACCGGGCGATGGCGCCCGCCCGCAGGTAATCCCCGTAGGCAAAGCCACCCGGCAGGATCACGCAGTCAAACCCGTCCAGGCGCCGCTCCTGGTGCCAGATATAGGTGACAGGATGGCCCAGCGCCTGATCGATCACGTGGTAGGTGTCCATATCGCAGTTCGATGCCGGAAAGACCACCACTCCGAATCTCATGGTCAGACCTCCTGCAGTTCAAAGGTGTAGTCTTCAATCACCGGGTTGGCCAGCAGCCGGTCGCACATCTCCCGCACCGACTGTTCTGCCTGCTGGCGATCCGGGGAGTCCAGGGTGAGCACCAGAAACTTACCTACCCGCACATCGGCCACTCCCTGATACCCCATATTGGCCAGTCCGCCCTTGACCGCCTTGCCCTGGGGATCGAGGATCCCCTGTTTCAACGTGACGTAGATCCGGGCCTGGAACACGCTATTTGCCTCCTCCGTTTGGTCGTTGGCAGTCGGTCGTTGGCCGTGGAATAAAACCGTCAACTAGCGACTGATGACCAAATTATCAATCTCCAACCGCCAAATCATCCGGCCGCCATTAACCATTCAGCCTCTTCCATACCTCTTCGTAAGCCGGGATCAGACCGCCGAGGTCGCGCCGGAAGCGGTCCTTGTCCAGCTTCTCCTGCGTCTCCCGGTCCCAGAACCGACAGGTGTCCGGTGAGATCTCATCCGCCAGGATCAGTTCTCCCTTGTGGATGCCGAACTCCAGCTTGAAATCTACCAATAACAGTCCCTTGGTGTTCAGGTAGAAACGCAGCACCTCGTTGATGGTCAGGGCCATCGACCGCAATGCCTGGATTCGCCCGGGATCCGCCCAGCCCAGGGAGACGATCTGGTCCTCGGTCACCAGGGGATCGTGCAACTCGTCGTTTTTATAGCTGAACTCCACCGCCGGCCGGACCAGCACCAGTCCCTCGACGATACCGAGGCGCTTGGCCAGGCTGCCGGCAGCGATGTTGCGGACGATCACTTCCAGGGGGACGATCTCCACCTGCTTGACCAGCATCTCGGTGGGGCTGATCAGCCTGACGAAGTGGGTGGGAATACCGGCCACCTCCAGCAGGGAGAAGAAATGGCCGGCGATCCGGTTGTTCAGGGCACCCTTGCCGGAGATGGTGTCCTTCTTCAATCCGTCCTGGGCCGTGGCGTCATCTTTGTATGAGACCCAGAGCAGATCCGGGTCGGCAGTCTGGTACATCCGCTTGGCCTTGCCCTCGTAGAGCAGCTGCTGCTTCTCCGGCAGCGTTCGCCCACCAGAGGCGCTTCCGGTTCCGAAGCGGGACTGCATGACGGCTTCCCATTCGGCCACCGGTGCAGGGCCCAGCCCCGCCCGCCAGAAGATGTAGTTCACCCGGTCCAGGTAGTGCCCGGCGTCGCAGAGGGAGTCGATCTCATCCGCCGGCAGGTACTGGGCGATGGCCGGGTCCGCCTTGAGGGCGGCCAGGAAATCCCCCTCCGGCCAGTTGCGGTGCGCCTGGCGCTGCACCAGGGTGTAGGCCTCCTCCTGGCTCAATCCCTTGGCTAACAGGGCGAGACGCAGGCGCTGGCTGTAGATCAGCCCGTGGGTGCGGGCCAGGTTGCGTTCCATCTGCTGCGGGTAGACCTGAAGGCTCTCCAGCACCGCCGTAAACTGCGTGATCATGAAGTGGAGCAGGGTGGTGCTGTCCGGAATGATGATCCGTTCCACCGACGAGTTGGAGATGTCGCGCTCGTGCCACAGGGCGATGTTCTCCATGGCAGCCGTGGCATTGCCCCGCAGCACCCTGGCCAACCCGGCGATCCGCTCGCAGTTCACCGGGTTGCGTTTGTGGGGCATGGCCGAAGAGCCTTTCTGGCCGGGGGCGAAGCCCTCCTCCAACTCCTGCACCTCGGTGCGCTGCAGGTGCCGGATCTCCGTGGCAAACTTCTCCAGGGTTCCGGCAGTGACCGCCAGGGCGGCCAGGTAATCCGCGTGCCGGTCCCGCTGCAGCACCTGCGTGGAGACCTTGGCTGGAGCAATGCCCACCCGGCGGCAGACGTAGCTCTCCACGTAGGGGTCAAGAAAGGCGTAGGTGCCCACGGCCCCGGACAGGCGTCCGACGCTGATCGTCCGGCGGGCCTGCTCCAGCCGGAGGATAGCCCGGCCGATATCAGCATGCCAGAGAGCGAACTTCAGCCCGAGGCTGATCGGTTCCGCGTGGATGCCGTGGGTGCGGCCGATCATCGGCAGATCCTTATAGGTCCTGGCCTTCTCGGCCAGCAATTCGCTCAGTTCGCCCAGCGCCTGCAGAATAATGTCCAGGGCATCGCGCATCAGCAGTGATAGGGCGGTGTCCACGATATCATAGGAGGTCAGACCCAGGTGCAGGTATTTGCCGGCCTCGCCGACACTCTCGGCCACGCAACTGACAAAAGCGATCACATCATGCCTGGTCACCGCCTCGATTTCAGCGATACGCCCGACGTCAAAACGCGCCCGCTCCCGGATCTCCCGCACTGCCTCCGCCGGTATCCGGCCCAGTTCAGCCCAGGCCTCGCAGGCCAGGATCTCCAGGTCCAACCATTTCTGAAACCGGTGCTCCGGTGACCACAGCACCTTCATCTCCGGCAAAGTGTAGCGTTCCAGCAAATCAATGCCGCCTCCTTTAATTTGCCGCTAGTCGTCAGCTATTGGTTATTGTCATAGTCACTATTTTTATTGCTGCAATTTCTCCTGCAGCCGGGCAGACTTGGCAGCCACATCCAGGGCCAATCGCTCCCGATAGGCCTGGAGCTTGCCACGCAGGCCGGGATCTCCCAGCGACAGCATCTGAATTGCCAGCAGGGCGGCGTTGCGCCCCCCGTTGACAGCCACCGTAGCCACCGGCACGCCGGGCGGCATCTGGACGATGGCGTACAGGGCGTCCATGCCGTTCAGGGCGCCCCCCTGCAGGGGCACTCCGATCACCGGCAGGCAGGTATAAGCTGCCAACACCCCCGGCAGATGTGCCGCCATCCCCGCCCCGGCGACGATCACCCGCAATCCCCGCTCCTCGGCATTAGAGGCATAATCAGCCGCTCGCCGGGGGCTGCGGTGGGCCGAGATCACACTGATCTCGCAGGGGACCCCGAATTCTTTTAAAACCTTGAAGGTCTCCTCCATCACCGGCAGGTCGGAGTCGCTCCCCAGAACGATCCCCACCACCGCGCTGCCAGTCTCCTGCTTCTTCGGGCTCACAGCCTCACCCCATCCTTAATAATTTTTTATCATGCCCGGCAACCAGGGGCTACTCTTGCCTGGCTTGTCCCGTATCTGCCGGTACTAAAAATACGCATCAGGCAGTTTCCGCTATTCCCACTCGATGGTGGCCGGTGGCTTGGAGGTGATGTCGTAGAGCACCCGGTTGACGCCCGGCACCTCGTTGACGATCCGGCTGGAGATCCGCCCCAGCAGGTCGTAGGGCAGGCGCGCCCAATCGGCGGTCATGGCGTCCTCGCTGGTCACCGCCCGGATCACGATCGGCTGGGCATAGGTGCGGTCGTCTCCCATCACCCCGACGCTGCGCACCGGAAGCAGCACCGTAAAGTACTGCCAGATGTTGCGCTCCTGTCCGGCCTCTTTGATCTCCTGGCGCAGGATCCAATCGGCCTCCTGCACCATGGACAGCTTCTCTTCAGTGATCTCTCCCAGTATTCTGACTGCCAGGCCCGGCCCCGGAAACGGCTGGCGCCACACGATCTCTTCGGGCAGGCCCAGTTCCAGGCCCACCTGCCGCACCTCATCCTTGAACAGCCAGCGCAGCGGCTCCAGCAGCTTCAATTTCATATCCGCCGGAATGCCCCCCACGTTGTGATGAGTCTTGATCACGGCGGCAGATCCGGTGCCGGATTCGATCACATCCGGGTAGAGCGTCCCCTGCAACAGGAAGCCTGCATCTCCCAGCTTGGCAGCCTCGTCCTCAAAGACCCGGACAAACTCATTGCCGATGACCCGGCGCTTCTGTTCCGGGTCCACGACTCCTTTTAGTTTGCCCAGGAAACGCTCCGGGGTAACCACGGTGATGATCTTCATCCCCAGGCTCTCCCGGAAAGCTGTCTCCACATCCTGGCGCTCTCTCTTGCGCAGCAGGCCGTGATCGACAAATATACAGGTCAACTGATCGCCCACCGCCCGGTGCACCAGCGCAGCAGCCACACTGGAGTCCACACCGCCGCTCAAGGCGCCCACTACCCGCTGATGGCCGACGGTCTCCCTGATGGCGGCAATCTGATCCTCGATAAAGGAGGCCGGGGTCCAATCCCCCTTGCAGCCACAGACCCGGTACAGGAAGTGGGCCAGAATCTCTCTCCCCTGAGGCGTGTGCTGCACCTCGGGATGGAACTGCACCCCATACAGACGACGCTGCGGATCACCGATGGCCGCGGTCACTTTGCCGGAGGTGACTGCTGTGACCTCGAATCCCGGCGGGGGGTTGTCCACCCGATCGCCGTGGCTCATCCAGACGTTGATCTCCTGGGGCAGGCCGCTGAACAGCGGCTCCGGACGGAGCACGGACAGGCGCGCCGGCCCGTATTCCCGGCGTTCTCCCCCGCCCACCTGTCCGCCCAGGAGGTGGGCCATCAGCTGCATCCCGTAGCAGATACCCAGTACCGGCACCTCTCCCGACAGCAGCTCCGGGTCGCAACGGGGCGCCCCGGTCGCATAGACGCTGGCCGGACCGCCGGAAAAGACCAGACCACGGGGGTGGTGAGCCCGCAGTTCCGCCCAGGTCCTGGTACAGGGCACGATCTCACAGTACACCCTGGCCTCCCGGATACGGCGGGCAATCAGCTGGGTGTACTGGGCGCCAAAATCGATCACAAAAATCAGGTCGCGGTCAGGTGGCATCCCGGATTTCCTCCTCAGGCCTCTCCATTGTTAACTGTCTCTCCAGGTTTCGGGTCATCACCCTCGCCCGGATGAAGAATGTATATTCCCGGCAGGTTGCGGTAGCGCTGGCCACAGTCCAGACCATAACCCACCGCAAAGTAGTCGGGGATGCTAAAGCCGTTATAGTCCGGCTCAAAATCAACCTGCCTGCGCTCCGGTTTGTCCAGCAGGGTGCATACCCGCAGCTCTGCCGGCTGCTTGGCTTTCAGATAGTCGCTCAGGTATTTCAGAGTCAAACCGGAATCGATGACATCTTCCACCAGCAGCACATGCCGCCCGGCCACGCTCTCATCGAGGTCCTTGAGGATCCTGACCACCCCGGAGCTGCGGGTGGTCTGCCCGTAGCTGGAAACCGCCACAAAATCGATGATCACCGGAATGGTCAGATGACGCACCAGGTCGGCCAAAAAGATGAAGGCACCCCTCAGGATGCCAACCACCAGCAGTTCTTTGCCGGCATAATCAAGGTTGATCTTCGTAGCCAGTTCCCCGATCTTGGCCTGTATCGCCGCTTCTGTTATCAATATATCGAGCTTATCCACCAAGCAACCTCCGAATTTTTAACTTTTTTATTATAGCATACGGATGGGCTGAATCCTACAACACCCCAAGGAATCGTCCGGATCAGGTTCCCGCTTCCCAGGAGGAGAGGTACTGGACCTGCTCCGGAGTCAGCTCCTCCAGCTGAATACCGTAGGCGGCCAGTTTCAGGCGCGCCACCCGGGTATCGATCTCGGCCGGCACCTTGTAGACATCCGGCTGCAGCTTACCCCGCTGCGACACCAGCCACGCCGCCGAAAGCGCCTGATTGGCAAAGCTGAGGTCCATCACCTCTATGGGATGGCCTTCCCCGCAGGCCAGATTGACGAGCCGTCCCTCGCCCAGCAGGTAAACACGCCGGCCGTCCGCGAAACGGAACTCCTCCACGTTTTCTTTGACCGTTCTCCTGGATGCAGTCATCTCCTCCAGGGCCGGGATGTCGATCTCCACATTGAAGTGCCCCGCATTTGATAGAATCGCTCCATCCTTGAGGACTGCCAGATCCTTGGCGGCCACCACGTGAATGTCGCCGGTGGCGGTGAT
Source organism: Peptococcaceae bacterium (assembly GCA_023249405.1). Taxonomy (GTDB): domain Bacteria; phylum Bacillota; class DSM-12270; order Thermacetogeniales; family Thermacetogeniaceae; genus Palsa-1188. Next base: position 12,120 of record JAHFCR010000072.1, read on the forward strand.
GATGAAATCCGCCTTGGCGGCGGCATCCCGCATGCTGCAGACCTCGTTGCCATCCATCAGGGCTTCCAGCGCCCGGAAGGGATTGACCTCCACCACGATCACCCGGGCGCCCAGGCCGCGGGCCCTGGAGGCGATGCCGCGACCGCACCATCCATATCCCACCACCACGAAGGCAGAGCCGGCGATCAGGTGATTGGTGGCCCTGAGAATCCCGTCGAGGGCGGACTGGCCGGTGCCATAGCGGTTGTCGAACAGGTGCTTGGTCAGGGCGTCATTGACAGCCACCAGCGGGTATTTCAAGGCTCCGTCCCGGGCCATGGCTCGCAGCCGGATCACCCCGGTGGTGGTCTCCTCGGTGCCCCCGATCACCTGGCCCAGTTGATCGTGGCGTTCACGGTGCAGGGTGGTCACCAGATCAGCGCCGTCATCGACGGTAATCTGGGGTTCGGTATCGAGCACCGCATAGATCTGTCGATAGTAGTCCTTCGTGTCCACTCCCCGCCTGGCATAGGTGGGAATCCCATAGACCAGGTTGAGGGCGGCGGCGATATCGTCCTGGGTGCTGAGCGGGTTGGAAGCGCACAGCGCCACCTGGGCGCCGCCTGACTTGAGCAGGCGCGCCAGATTGGCAGTCTTGGCGGAGATGTGCAGGCAGGCTGCCAGCCGGATGCCCTGCAGCGGCCGGGTGGCTGACCACTCCTGCTGCACCTGCTGCATCACTGCCATCTTCTGCCAGGCCCACTCGATGCGCTGCTCCCCTTTTTTGCCCAGGTCTTCATCCATTATCAGCAATTCTTGATGTTCCGGCATGAATTCTATCCCCCTGTATTTGGGTAAGGATATCCGTAAGATCCGGTGTAAACGGACTGATTCACTTTATTATAATATACCATACTTTTCAGTGTTGTTCCCCTCAATCCTGCCTATGTTGGCAAAATACGGCTACAATGCTACACTATGTTTGAAGACAAACTTGAGGAGTGAGAGCATGCCGGCTGAAGTGTTCTTTACCGACTTGCGGGCTAAGAGCGGCAATAACCTGTTGGACAAGGTTGACCGGCTGTTTGACCGGGCCGGGTTGGCAGCGCTGATCAAACCCCAGGACCTGGTGGCGGTGAAACTGCACTTTGGCGAGAAAGGCAACCTGGCCTTTGTCAGACCGCAGTTTGTGCGCCAGATCGTGGGGCGGATCAAGGCAGCCGGGGGGAAACCATTCCTGACGGATGCAGGCACCCTCTACGTCGGCAGCCGGGGCAATGCCGTCGACCACCTGGAAACAGCCCTGGTCAATGGCTTTGCCTATGCTACCGTCGATGCCCCGGTGGTGATCGCCGACGGCCTGAAGGGGCACGACTACGTGGCCGTACCAATAGCCCTGAAGCATTTTCAGACGGCGAAGGTGGCCAGCGCCGCCTTCCAGGCGGATGCCCTGATCGCCGTGACCCACTTCAAGGGACACGAGGCCACCGGCTTTGGCGGGGTGTTAAAAAATATCGGCATGGGCCTGGGCACTAGGGCAGCCAAACAGGCCATGCACTCGGATGTGCGTCCCCAGGTCGACCGGGACAAGTGCATCGGCTGTGGCCGGTGCGCCGAATGGTGTCCGGCCGGCGCCATCTCCGTCGACGAGGCGGCGCAGATCGACCCCGGGAAGTGCCTGGGTTGCGGTGAGTGCGCCATCACCTGCACCGAGGGCGCAGTGGAGATCACCTGGGCGAGTGAGCCCTCCGCCCTCCAGGAAAAGATGGTGGAGTATGCCTATGCCGTACTCAAAAACAAAAAAGGAAAGGCCGGGTTCATCACCTTCCTGCTCGATATCAGCCCCAACTGCGACTGCTGGAACTACAACGACACCCCGATCGTGCCGGACGTGGGCATTCTGGCCGGCACCGACCCGATAGCCCTGGACCAGGCCTGCATCGACCTGGTAAATGCCCAACCGTCCTTACCGAACAGCGCCCTCGACCTGCCGGCAGGAGCAGATAAGTTCAAGGCGCTCTACCCCTACACCGACTGGAACCACCAGTTGGCCTACGGCGAGCAGATCGGCCTGGGTTCCAGAAGCTATCAGTTGATCAGGCTGTAGCCCTGCCAGGGTTATTGACCATATCGCTTTCGATATTTTTCAATATCTCCATTGCTGCAGGCGCATCTTTGACAGCTGGCACTTAAGGAATCCCGCAACTCCAACGGTTAGCGGGCACAGAAAGACGTACCACTACAAATTATCTTGGGATGCCATCTCGCTCATGGCATCTCCGTAACCTCACTGGGAGGCCGCAGGCCAACTGCCCTGCAATTTTAACTGCTTCGTTTTACAACTTCCAAATAAGGATGATCTCCTGTTGCCGCTGAAACCGCAATTAATTCACCTGATTGCAGCATTGCTTGTATCCGCAGGAACAACCACCGGTCGCCTACACCCGATATTTGACACAATGTTTTGCCAATCAGCTGTGCAACCTTGAATTCCCCGTCTGGCATGTTAGCTCGCAGCGCAAAATCATAAAAATCTTTTGGCACGCCAATGAGGCTCCCGTTGATTATGGCACGTAGCGGAGCATTTTCACGCACCAGGTCACTCCAGATATTCGCATAAACTCTGCGCTGCAATTCACTTATAGGCTCTTCATATTCTGTTAAAGCACCGAAAGCTTCCGGGTTTATTTCTCCGGTATTGCGATAACTGATAATACAGTTATCTTTTTCAATTTGTCCTGGAACACGCACGACGGAAAGCGGTGTCTGGGTACCAACCATCAAGCGACACACAAAATACAATCCGCACAGTTCCGCAGGATCGCTGGCACAGGTCCACATGCGTACAGGTTCCAGCGTTGCTTTCGCTTCCTGAAGCCGCGTTAGAGTATGCTGATTTGTTTCCCATATATCGTCAGGCACACCGGGAAAGTCTGCAAACAGGTCGTCAAGTAGCTTTTTTCGTGCGTTCATGTCGGTATCCATATCCGAAATGTCGGCGATGTCCAAGGCAAGCGTCAGCGCCTCCACATCATTTGAACTGCCTCCCATAGTTATACCAGACCAGTTGCGAGGCTTCTTTGCTTCACGCTGTTCTTTTCTGGCGCCACCAATCACGGCAATCGCACCGTTTAAGCGATCTCCTTGTTTCATTGATTTTGCCAGTTTTAGCGCACCGGCAGGACTTTCGCCAAATGCGAGTTCAATCATAAAAATCCCCCCATCTTGCTATGGCATGTACAATTTCATTTCATATTGCCAGACTACACTTAATTCTTCTGCTGGGACCCGAGCCCGCAAAATCGTTTCTATTAGGCAATTCTGGAAATACCTCAAAACCTTGGTCTAATTTCCGGATATGCCAAATCGTCTGGCAAATCATCAAAACATTTTACATCAGCAAGCTGCGTCAGATATTATAGATATAGAGAGACTCTATTTATTTGTTTTTCTAATTTGATCAATAAGATTTTCTACAATTAATTTTGATATGTCTTTTAATTTTACATGATCATCAATATCATTCTCGCTAAGAGACACATTCCTTAGAGAAATCATAGGTTCGTCATAAGAATTATCAATCGTAATACCCATGCTAGAAATTATTTTTAATTCGTTATCAGTTAAGTTAAAAATACAATGGTTTTTATCATCTATTCGCATTAATACATCATCGTCTGATAGAAATTCAAAGCTCCATAGCTCCGGGCGTCCTCCTGTAAATGATGGACTCATGTATTTATAAAACAGAGCCTTAGCCTCATCCGTCAATTCACCAATAACTAAAAAGCTATTCTCCATGCCATTATATTTTATAGTTTTGATATTATGAAGGCTAAGATATTCTTTTTTCCCAATATTTAATAATGAACCGTCATCGCCAAAATCATTTGGATCGCCCTGAAATATAATACTGAAATTATTGGCATTATCTAAAAAGTATTCGTAACATTCTTTCCAAGTTTTAAGCCTTTGTATATTCCAGTTTATATATGATTTTTTCATGCAATTATCTCCATTTCTGCAAACACCGTTGTCGTGTAAATAAAACCACGCCCAGGGTACAAAATAATTGTCTAACCATTATCCCTGTTTTAAGCTAGCTGATACTACCCCTTTTTGGCGATCATTTCGATTTCAATCCTGGCGCCGAGCGGAAGGGCCGATACCCCCACAGTTGTACGCGCCGGGTAAGGCGCGTCAAACTGCTCTGAATATACCGCATTCATG
>JAHFCR010000016.1 GCA_023249405.1 Peptococcaceae bacterium
TCCCAGCAGATGGCGGCAACAAGTGGAACGTCTGCCTTGCAGTCCCGGCTCTCCGGAGGTAAACCACCCAAGAGAACAGGGCCGGCAACAAAACCGTCCGACCTGATCGCCCTGGATGATTCGGATTTCGGAACCTTTTAAAGCGTAAAATTGACTGATAACCGATACTGCATGGGGGATAGGGCAAGCCCCCTATCCCCGCGGTGGTAATCAGCCAGCCTACATGCGGGGCTTTAAAAAATGAAAGTGGGTGTTATCATGCATGAATATGAGCTGTAGCGATGGGGCTGAGGGATTGCGCCAGACTCTGGTCATGGTTGTGGCCAGCCTTGCTCACGGCTTGTTAACAAAAGAGTGCGGTGAATATTTGCAGGCGCAGCTCACCGTTAAGCATCCATTTCAAGGGCAATTTCTGCTAACAATAGAGTCCGGGTTGCTTAAACATATAACTGGCAATGCCTACGGATATGATGAGCTGTTGAAACGCCAAAATATGTTTGATGCAAGAGATTCATTAATCACCATTGCTTTAAGGTTTATAGGGATTATCATGCCGTTTGCCATTGAGTATGAACTGGGCTGGGCAGCGTTGGTAGAAAATTTACCGCTGCTTGATGAGATCTGCATGAATTATGTGTTCAACCTGGTAAAAAAGCGCCTGCTATTTTCAGTTCGCTAACAGGTACTCCTTAATTTCCGCCAAACCTGATGCGTGAATATTCTTAGTAACCAGGATCCTCTCGACTTTTGGCCAAATGTCCTATTTACTCAAAGTTTGGTCATGCCCTCATTATCACGCGGCCGCCGGTAACCATCCCTGCTTCTCACAAGTAAATCAATGCCTAATAAATACCATATAGTTTAAATAAGGGCTGATATTAGGAAATACTGCAAATATTACTACGGTATAGTTTTTAATAAATTATTCCTACAAATATTTATGTGTTTTGGTGTCATCTTACTAGTATTATTTCAAGCCTTTGAACCAAACTATACTTAGAATCTCAAAAGTATTTGCAGCTAAGTATTCCGAAATCCATCTAGAAACGAAAGGAGGTGTATCTAGTGGCCCGAAACGGTCTTTTGAATCCCAACGCAAGGAAAGCCCTGGATCAATTCAAGTTTGAAGTTGCCGCTCAAGTAGGAGTTGACTACAACCAGGGATATCTGGGCAACGTTTCATCCCGTGACAATGGTTCTGTCGGTGGAGCCATGACTAAGAAAGTATGGGAACAGTATCAGAATAGCATTGCAAGATAACACCCGATACCCATCTTTCCTTTCAACGAAAACCAGGCGATTGCGGCGTCTGGTTTTCGTGCTTGCCCGCAACGGCTGCTATTAAAACTGGCATTATCGTGAAACAGGAAAAAATGTGAATAATGTTAACAACTTTGTTAATAACATGAGTAGATAACAAAAAATAGGATGCAGTTATTGGCTTCTTGCCCTCCCTTGTATAGCTTTTACAAAATTATACTTTTTATTCTTAGATATGATTTGGGGGCTATTAGCAAAACAGTTTAAATTGCTTTCTGAACGTCTCGAGTTGCCCGCAGGGTTTGTGCAGTGTCCGCAGCAACTCAGAGATGTAAGCTCAGTCTTTATAAGGGATTGCTATGTCGGGCGCCGGATTCAAAAAAAGCTATCAGGGGGATAGCCCTGATAGCCTGTCGGTTTCTGCCATTGAGTTTGTGACAACTCAATGGCTGGGAGAGGAGAAACTGGAGGAAGATCCTTTCATGCTGAAAAACGCATGAAGATCCTCTATCATATTGTGATCCATATCAAGCGATTTTATACATTGGAGATCAACATTGGAGCAAAACAATATGATAATAGTAGCCGGTCCGATCAAAATGTCTCATAAGAGACGAAATCACTTAGCTCTTTCCTCGGGCGCGGATCGGGATTTTCAGCTGGATACCCCAGCGGGGTCATGGCGACGACCCTGATCTGCGGCGGTATGTTCAAGATCTTTTTTACCTCATTTTCATCGAAATGGCCCAGCCAGCATGTGCCGAGACCTAACTCATGAGCCTCCAGGATCATGAAAGAAAGAGCGATGGATACATCAATCGGATAGGTATATTGACCGCAGTGCATTATTTTATCAACAGTGCCGCAACCAACCAGAACCACGGGCGCCGTTCCAACGAACTGCTGTCCGCCCGCAGCATCCACTAGCTTTTTTCTCGTTGCCCCATCTTTTACCACGATGAATTTCCAGTCTTGCAGGTTAGCTGCTGACGGAGCCAATCTCCCTGCTTCCAAGACTGCCTGCAGCTTATCCTCTTCAATATCCTTCGGAGCGTATGATCTGATGCTTCTCCTGCCTTGTATCGCCGCTTTGACGTCCATTCCGAATCACCCTCTCGTTATATTTTTTACCGGATTGACATCTGTCAACCTGGTAAGATTGCCATAATTTTGGATCATATCTTAAAGAAAGTCAAATGTTGTGCCTGAATCGAATGTGCAACCATGGGGTCGACGTGCCTATGATGTCAAGATTAACTTTGGTCAGACTTGGGATTACTAAAGTTGAACTGGCAGGGAATACAAAGAAACTAAAGAATAGTAACTTAGCTGTCAAACTTTATGGGAGTGATCCAATGCGTCTTTTCAGGCCAAATGTTCAGAAGATGATGAAGAAAAAAGATGTGAACGGTTTGATCAGGGCCATAGGAGATGCCGAAAGGCATGTCCGCCTTGCCGCCATCGAGGCCTTAGGAGACATCGGCGATACCCGGGCCGTTGAGCCGCTCATTGCCGCTCTCAAGGACAGTAGCTGGGGTGTGCGGCAATATGCTGCTACAGCTTTAGGGGCCATCGGCGATACCCGGGCCGTCAAGCCGCTCACGGCTGCTTTCAAGGATAATAAAAAAATTGTTCGTAAGGCAGCCGCCGAAGCCCTGGCGAAGATCGGGCTCTCGGTTGAACCCGAGGCACAGGCATGGTATTTGGTAGCATTGGAGGAATGGTCCCGGGTTATTCCTTTAGGGGAGTCGGCGATAGAGCCGCTCGTGACTGCTCTCAGAGAGGGCGAAGTGTGCGCTGCCAATGCCTTGGGGGAGATTGGCAGCGTGCGGGCGCTGGAGCCGCTCTCAGCTGCCCTCAAAGAGGATGATTATTATTTGCGTAAGGCCGCTGCTGCGGCTATAGGCAAGATCGGCATGCCATATGAACCCGAGGGGCAGGCATGGTACGCAGTAGAAATAGGTGACTGGGACCTGGTGGATACATTGGGACTAGTAGCCGTGGAGCCGCTCATTTTTAAGCTCACCAAATATAAGGACATTGGAAAAGGATACGCGGCGCGCAATGCTGCTATAAGGCTTCAGGCACTGTATCGCTCCGGAAAGCTCAGCGACATGGACAAACAAAAAATTCTTTACGTAGGCAGCATCATGACCAAACCTCATATGGATCACAGTGAGGTTTTTGATGAAGATCCCGATCTGGCTGAACATGAGGACTATGGCATCGGAGTGGAACTGTAGTGCCCCTCAGCCTCATGCTGATGCCATCTTACTCCTGCCCCGCCAAATGCAGTTACTGTTTCGGCCCGTGGGGCAATGATGTGATGGGCGCTGATATTTTAAAGATGGCACTCGCATGGCTTGATGATCTGCAGCGTGACGGGAAGATAGATCAACTGGGCGTCGTCTTCCACGGCGGAGAGCCGCTGACCGCCGGAGTGGACTTCTTTAGCCGGTCTCTGCCCCGCCTGAGGCAAACCATCAGGTCAAAGAGATCGAGGATGAGCGCGCAGAGCAATCTCTGGCTGCTCACCGCTGAATTTTGTGAACTGTTTGCGGAATATGGCGTGTCGTTGGGTACCAGCCTGGATGGGCCGGAGACTATCACCGATGTCCAGCGCGGGCAGGGCTATTTCCGCCGTACCATGGCTGGCATTGAGCTTGCACGGAGGCATGGACTGAAGGTCGGATGCATCTGCACCATTACCAGCCAATCGGCGCCCCGTGCCGGTGAGATATTGGACTTCTTTATTCGTGAGGGCCTCAACTTTTCTATTCATGCAGCCGTTCTCCCGCTAATCGATTCCGGCTTGGCTGCCGGGCCTCCTTCTGCTCCTTGGGCGCTCCCGCCAAATGTTTACGGAGGCTTGCTGGTAGATCTGCTGGACTCCTACCTTGTTAATACCAAACGGATCCGTATCAATACCCTCGATCAGCTCAGTCGCAGCATCTCCTCGGGTGAGGGATGCACATGCACCTATCGTGATTGTCTGGGAGACTACCTGGCCATAGCTCCGGACGGAAGCATCTATCCATGTCAGCGATTTGCAGGGCTGTGTTCATACCGCCTCGGTTATGTACAGGAACGCCCCAGTCTGGAGCGGTTGCGGCGGTCACCCGCATGGCAAATGCTCCGGGAGCGTGAGGAGCGCATTGCCGGAGCATGCGGCAGCTGTTCATATTTCCACCTATGCAAGGGGGGCTGCCCCTATAATGCACTGGCAGCCGGAGGCGGTTCTTTTAACGGTGGCCTGAAGGATCCTTATTGCTCCTCCTATCAGCGCATCTTCTCCCGCATCACCGAGCGCGCCCTGGCGGAGGTCTTTTCCGAGGAAAACCTGCAGGATGTGGCAGAGCAGCCGGGAGACGACCTGTTGCGCCAGGGCCCCCTTCTGACCATCATGCGAGGTGGCCCTCACCCGCGGGCATCCGTCGGCACACAAGGAACTAAAAAATAGCTTTCGGACATAATCCCCCATAACATATCATAATACGACAGATATTTCTAAAGGAATTCGGTAATAGATCAAGAAAATAGCAAACTGTGCCATTTATTTATATTAACTGTAACATATTGGTGCAACCCATAAGTAATTATGTATAATTTAAGTATTAAAACGCTGATGAGTTGCTGACAATTACCAGGGGGAAGAAAGCTTGGTGTTCGCAATCAGCCGGGATATTAACGAGGCGCGAGAAGCTCAGGAAAAACTGCAACAGAACGAGGAGCGGTTGCGCGCTGCCACTAATGTCGCCGACCGTAAAAAAGCCGCGGAAGTCCTGCGCCTGTCCGAGGAGCGTTTCTCTAAAGTGTTTCATTCCAGTCCGTGCATGATGGCGATCGTCTCTCTACCGGACTACCGATATGCCGATGTTAACCAGTGCTGGTTGGGCACGGCTAATTTTGACTATAAAGAGGTGATCGGCAGGACGGCAGAAGAGATTGGTTACTGGCCGGAGCCGCAATTTCAACAGATGATGCTATTGTTAAAGGAAAATGGTAGAGTGCAAAACCTGGAGATCAAGTTCCGAACCAGCCAGGGCAAAGTGCGATACGGACTGTGGTCTGGGGAGATCGTCACTATCAATGATGAACGTTGCCTATTGGGAGCAACGATAGACATAACTAAGCACAAAAAGATGGAAAAGGAAATGGCCCGCCTCGACCGCCTGTATCTGATCGGCGAGATGGCATCCGGCATCGCCCACGAGATCCGCAACCCCATGACGGTGGTCAGAGGCTATCTGCAATTATTACAGAATAAAGAGGGGACGCAGCTTTATCAGAAACAGTTTAACCTGATGATCCAGGAGCTGGATCGGGCTAACGCCATTATCACGGAATATCTTTACCTGGCTAAGAACAAGGCTGCCTGCATGAAGGAGCAGAATCTCAACAATATACTGTTTTCCATGCTCCCGTTAATTCAGTCTGAAGCCAACAAGGCGAATAAGACGATCAGGATAGAAACGGGATGCATACCCGATCTGTTGCTGGACGATAAAGAGATCGCACAGGCCATCCTCAATTTGGCCAAGAACGGCCTTGAGGCCATGGCCGATGAAGGAGTGTTAATCTTAAAAACATACCGGGATAGCGAAGCGGTTATTCTCTCGGTCCAGGATCAGGGAACAGGGATCCCTCCCGGCATACTCGATAGAATTGGAACGCCATTTTTCACTACCAAGGATGGCGGAACAGGTCTGGGGTTGGCGGTCTGTTACAGCGTTGCTTCCAGGCACAACGCTACGATCCGGATAGAGACCGGTTCTACCGGTACAACCTTCTTTATCAGCTTCAATACGGCTGACATAATCCAGAAGTATAGAGAATTTAAACTGACAGGAAAGTAGTAAGATCTTTAGCCTGTTAGGAAACACCTTCCTCAAGCGACGAACCGCATCTCTCCCATGATGATACCATCATCCAAGTATGACCCCGCCAATCTGCATCCTTCTTGGCTGAAGCTTTTTACTGTTGGAACTGACGAAAAAACAGGGAAAGTCGATGCTGAAATGCAGCGAGTTCTACAATTTATTTAACCGGAGAGTTGTATATTTTGATCGGGCAGGCACGTTTTTAAGATGTTTGTTTATAAGAAAACTCATCTAATCTGGAGGGAGTCTCACTGATGCTTGTACAACTGGATCAGTACCGGCAGAAGGCCTATTTGAAGAGAAAACGGCATGCTTTTAGAGAGTTCATCGACTGCTACGAATACTGTTTCGTGAGCGGGTACGAGGCCTATTTCGGAGATTACCTCTGGCATGTTATCGAGGTTGACAGTGTTCTGGTTTCCGTGGTGGAGAAACAGGGGCAGTTTGTGCTGGTGTCCATTCAATTTCCGAAAAAGAGTTTTGATTTTAACAAGATAGTTGAGTGGCTGAACAATTATAATGTGGTGTTGCATCCCAGGGATAAGGATACAGGAACAATAACGGATGCCAAGGCGATCATTAAAAGCCTTCTATTTAAAGGTAATCCGCTGTTGTTATACAAAAAGGGGACCAAGACCCTGAAATATAATCCCAGCAAACTGGTGGAAGTGACCGACTGCTGGTAGGTGGAGTGCGCATCTATGATTAGTTACCACCTCTGAAGGTGGTATAATGATAAGGGCTTATACCATAATGTTTAACTTATGGAGCCTCCTGTAGAGTGAATTGCGGGAAATACCCATTTCCCTGGCTACCCGGCTGACATTGCCGTTATTTTTTGATAGCAGGGCGATGATCTCCTCATGCTCCTTTTTTATCAACAAATCTTTAATATTTCTTCGCTCATCGGTGATCGTAGTTAGTTTGGATGCTGATACTGTTTCTGCTTGCCAGGCTGCGGCGGGACGCGGCGACAGGATCTCTTCAGGCAGATGCTCCAGGCCGATCCTCTGCTCAGTGGCAATATTGACCATTCTCTCCACCACGTTCTGAAATTCTCGTACGTTGCCGGGCCAGTCATATAGCCGCAACAGGGTGATTATCTCGGGGTCGATCTCCGTGATCTCTACCCCCAACTTGCGGCAGGTCCTCTCAAAAAAAATCTCAAATAGCAACGGTATATCCTCAAGATGCTCCCTCAGAGGAGGGAGCTTGATGGAGATCACGTTCAACCTGTAGTAGAGGTCTCGCCGAAAATTGCCCTTAGCGATTTCTAGCTGTAAATTCTTATTAGTGGCGCAGATGATCCGTACATCGATCAGCGTGGCCTTATCGCCGCCAATACGGGTGATTGTTTTATCCTGCAGCACCCGCAGCAGGGAAACCTGCTGTTCCAGAGGCATGTCTCCAATCTCGTCCAGGAACAGGGTGCCGCCGGAGGCCAGTTCAAATTTTCCCGGCCTGCCCCCCTTGTAAGCTCCGGTAAAGGCCCCCTCCACGTAGCCGAACAGTTCGCTGCCGATCAATTCCCTGGGTATGGCCCCGCAGTTCACGGCCACGAAGGGGCCATTCCGGCGGGCGCTCTTATTATGAATCGCCTGGGCGAACATTTCCTTGCCGGTGCCGCTCTCGCCGCTGAGCAGCACGTTGCTGTCATTGCCTGCGGCCAGGGAACTAATTTGAATAGCCTTTAAAAGGAGTTCACTGTGACCGATGATGTCCTCAAAATTGAAGGTGGCATGGGCGCCGCTGAAACGGTTGATCAGGTTTTTGATCTTATTGATCGGATTGATGAAGATAACGCCGCCGGTAATGTTGCCCTGATCATCCTTGATCGGTTTTCCGGAAGCCAGGCAACTGGTCGTGCCCGTGACCGTGTTTACTATGACCTCCAAATCCATGAAGGCCTTGCCGGTGGCCAGCATATCTGCAACCGGGGCGTATCGCCCTAAATAATCCTGGATCGGGCTGCTGCTGATATGTTGGGCGGACTTTGCCAACAATTTTTCTGCCACCGGGTTTACCTGCTTGATGGTGCCGCCTGTATCGACCACCACCACTCCATCGGAGACGGTCAGAAAAATATTGTTCAGGCGGTTATTGAGCAGAGTCAGTTCCCGGTTCTTCTGCTGAACGCGCATTTGCTGCTGAATGGCTTCTACCGCCGCCACGACCATGCCGAGTGTATGCAGGTGCGTTTTTTCCACCGGACCGGACATCTCTAAAGCCCCGATCATCTGGTTGTCATTATCGAAAATCGGAGCGCCCGAGCAGGTCCACGGGTGGTGTTTGCGGCAGAAGTGTTCGGCGCCGGAAACCTGAAACGGCCTCTGCAGCGCCAGAGAGGTGCCAACCCCATTGTTGCCCACCTCTCCTTCGGTCCACAGGGCTCCCGGGCAAAGATTGAGACCGTGGTTGCCGTTGATCACGCTGCTGTCCCCCACGGCTTCCATGAGATAACCCCGCTCGTCGCATAGGATCACCACAAAACTGGAGCTGGCAACGAACCCATAGAGGTTCTCCATGAATGGCCTGGCGATATCGATCAGATTCTTTCTCCTCTCCAGCAACTCTTCCAATTGAGGCCTGGCAAGCAGCAGGGTGCTGCGGGGAGCGAAAGGATCGACCCCGGCCTGGCGACACCTGAGCCAGGATTGGGCAATCTCGGGCCGGACATCTCCGGGTTCAATCTCAACGGTCCTGATGAACCTCTTCCATGCAGAAAGGATCTGTTTATCTGCTGATGCACTTTTTGTAACCATTTTCCCGCCTCCATAAAGTATTGGACAAATAGGACTCGGGCCGGGTAGGGATAAGCGTTTCTATTATTTTGATCATATACGATAAGGATAATCAAGTTCCTGCTTGGACCAGGTTGCATTCAAGACGCCAGCGTTTGATGTTTCCTAGATTGATGATGAAATGCGTATGACGCCTGATGCAGGTATCTGGTCTGTTGCGGGCAACTGCAGCTTGCGCGATTTTCAGACGGCGTATGATAATGCCTTCATGTGTACCTGAAAGCGAACATAATAGTGACATGTGTATGACAAGCAGATGACAATTTGATAACAGTCTACCTATTTCAGAAGCTACATATAGCCAGCTAAAAATCGATCAGAACGCTGAATAAACAGGCTATATTCATTATCCAGCAGCTGTTTTCAGGCCTGAAAGCTTTTGGCACGTATATTGCATTATGTATTATTGTGAACGTGCCATCAGGATTAATCCTTAGCGGCAACATTACTCATCCATCGGGTTCAGGGGCAAGTATGACACGGAGAAGTCTTGATTTCCACCAGAGGCCAGGAGGGCAAAAAAGGGGTGGCGCCGTTGCAGGAGATACGCTGTAAGTCCTGTGGAAAGCTTCTTTTCAAGTCGTATGGAGATCGTTGGAAGAATGCAACAGCGGAGGTTATCGACATCCTGACGCATCACTTGATGGTGAAGTGCCCGAAGTGTAAGACGATCAATGCGGTTATAAACGAATAACGAGAGGCTCAAGAAGCCCGTTTTCAGGATGGAAAACGGGCTTTGCCTTTTTTAGGGCGCCTACAAAGATACGGGCGCAGATGGTCAGAGTCCTTGTTAAGGACTCTGACCATGGATATAAACAAGATTGGACTTAGATAAGCATTCAGGAGGTGATATTCGGGCCGGAATTAGCAGACTCTGACTGGCGGTCGACTATAAGCTACTGCTCAACGGAGGGGGGCTGCATAGCAGGATCGGGAAAAGTTTTAGGAGTTTGCGGTGGTAAAGAGAGGCTTGAGAGATCGAGGACTCACCAATAAAAAAAACGGAGGAAAATCAAATGTCTGAAATGCCAAGACCGCAAGATGCCAGCTATAAAATGTTGATCAACGGTAAGTTTGTGGATGCCAGCAACGGCGCGACCCGTAAATCTTACTGTCCTGCCAACGGGGAATTCCTGGCCAGCTTCCCCGACGCTACCAAGGAAGATGTCGATGCCGCCGTCAAGGCTGCCTGGGCTGCTTTTGATTCCTGGAAGAAGGTCAGCGTTACAGAGAAGCAGGCTATTCTGACAAAGATCGCCGACGTGATCGATGCCAACAAAGAAACGCTGGCCATGATCGAGTCCCTGGACAACGGCAAGCCGATCCGTGAGACCATGACGGTCGACATTCCCCTCAGCTCGGACCACTTCCGCTACTTCGCAGGCGTGATCAGGGGCGAAGAGGGGCAGGCGTCGATCATCGACGATACCGCACAGGGTTTATTCGGCAACAACCTGAGCATCATTCTCCGTGAGCCGATCGGTGTCGTTGGCCAGATCATTCCCTGGAACTTCCCGTTTGCCATGGCTGCCTGGAAGATCGCCCCAGTGCTGGCGGCAGGCGACTGCACCGTGATCAAGCCGTCCAGCACCACATCGCTCAGCCTCCTGCACCTGGCCAAGCTGATCGCCCCGCTCCTGCCTCCGGGTGTTGTCAACGTGATCACCGGCCGTGGTTCCACCACCGGCCAGTTCATGCTGGACCATCCGGACTTCCGCAAGCTGGCCTTCACCGGTTCCACCGAGGTCGGCTACAGCGTCGCCGATGCTGCCGCTAAGAAGCTGATCCCGTCGACCCTGGAGTTGGGCGGCAAGTCTGCCAACATCTTTTTCCCGGATTGCAATTGGGCGAAGGCGATCGAGGGCGTGCATCTGGGCATCCTGTTCAATCAGGGACAGGTCTGCTGCGCCGGTTCCCGGGTGTTCGTGCACGAGGATATCTACGACAAGTTCGTTGCGGAACTGGTGGCATCCTTCAAGAAGGTCAATGTTAACGTCCCTTGGGAGAATACTACCCAGATGGGTTCTCAGGTCGACGAGGGCCAATTGCAGAAGATCCTCTCCTATGTCGAGATTGGCAAGCAAGAGGGCGCCAAGGTGGCCGTCGGTGGAGCGCGGGCAACCGGGAACGGTTTGGAGAAGGGCGCTTTCATGCAGCCAACCCTGTTGGTCGATGTCAACAACAAGATGCGCGTTGCCCAGGAAGAGATCTTCGGACCGGTGGCGGTCGTGATCAAGTTCAAAACTGAGGAAGAGGTCATTGCCTTGGCCAACGACAGCGAGTACGGCCTTGGCGGCGCTGTCTGGACTCAGGATATCAACCGGGCGTTCCGGGTGGCCCGGGGAATCGAAACCGGCAGGGTGTGGGTCAATCAATACAACGATCTGCCCGCCCATACGCCGTTCGGTGGCTACAAGAAGTCCGGCATCGGCCGGGAGACTCACAAGGTGATCCTCGATCACTACACCCAGATGAAGAACATCTTCATCAACTTCGAGGAGAAAGCGATCGGATTATACTAGGACCTGGTCTGACGAAAAATAATACTGGAGCCGGGACGCAGGGATAAAACCTGCGTCCCGGCAAAATATCACATGGCCTGGGCTAGCCTGGCGAGGTGTACAGAGATGGTCACAAAAGAGACCATGGTCGAGGATGTAGTTACTATACCTGGAATTATATCCTATTTTATCCAGCACGGAGTATCTCCGATCACCTGCGATGGCGCCTTTCCCCAGAGCATTGGCCGGCTGCTGGAGATCAAGAAGGTACCCGATCCGGATGCCTTCATTGATGGAATCAATGCTTTCTTGAAGGGATTGGAAGCAGCCATAGACAGCAATTAGATAACAATTCTGATTGAGATCATCGGATAAAGCTGGCGCCCCAAGCTCTCTATCAATCCTAGGGTGGCGCCGAATCTAAAATATATGGCCCATAGAGCAGCGGGGAGGTGATTGCGGCATGAAGGTGGAAATCGTCTATAAAAACGATTTTCGAGCTCGTTCTCTAGCCGGCGAACTGCACGGCAATCTGCAGGCCAGGGGCGTTGAGGCGGAGCTGCTGAGCAGCGCCAGGCTGCCGGAGACAGCCGACCAGATCCCGGCGGATCTGGTCTTTGTCCTGGGAGGAGACGGCACCTTGCTGCAAACCGCCCGCTATTTTGCCAGCACCGGAACGCCGATCATCGGAGTCAACTTGGGAACGGTCGGTTTTTTAAGCAGTGTTGAGCCCGAGGATCTACAGTATTATCTTGATCCGGTGCTGCGGCAGGAATATGATTTGGATGAGCGGATCATGATCGCTGCCACCGTCACCAGAGACAAGCAGATACTGTATCAGGGGGTAGCGCTCAATGATGTGGTGATCAGATCGCGCCTGCCGCACACCATCCTGGTCACGCTACGGATCGACGGCAGACCACACACCACCTATCAGGTTGACGGCCTGGTCTGCGCCACTCCTACCGGCTCTACGGCCTACTCTTTTTCAGCTGGAGGCCCGGTCATCGATGCCGGCCTGGAAGCCCTGGTGATCACGCCGATCTGTCCGCACCTGTCATCTTCCAGGTCACTGGTGGTCAGCGCCTCATCCCATTTGAGTTTTAAGTTGGATTCCGATTACAACACTGACATTTCCGTGGACGGCCAGGACGAGATACCTCTGGTCAAGGGCGACCAGGTACAGATTGAGCAATCGGAGCTGGTGACCAATCTGGTGCGCCTGAAACAGGTGAGCCGACTAGAGAAGATCAAGTATTTGAGAAGCAAGCAATATGTGTCAAGTTCTGCCGGATGAGCTGCCGGTTAGCGGCCAATGGCAGCATTTTGGGAAACACAGGAGGTGGACGATATGTACAGGATCGTGGAAAAGCAAGACCTGACACCGACGATCAAGCTGATGAGGGTGGTCGCCCCTGCTGTCGCCAAAAAGGCGTTGGCCGGCCAGTTTATCATCCTGCGTTTACATGATCGTGCGGAGAGAATCCCCTTGACTGTCGCTGATTACGATCGTGATCAGGGAACCATCACTATCGTCTTCCAGGTGGTGGGCAAGTCGACGGAGGAACTGGCAACGGTCAAGGTGGGGGAGAGCATTCTGAACTTTGTGGGGCCCCTAGGCCAGGCATCGGAGATCGAGCATTATGGGAATGTGGTCTGCATCGGTGGTGGAGTGGGTGTCGCCCCTATCTATCCGATCACCCGCTCCCTGCGCCAGGCCGGCAACAGGATCGCTTCCATCATCGGAGCCCGGAGCGCCGACCTGCTATTCTTTGAAGAAGAGATGAGATCGGTCAGCGACGAGTTTTACATAGTCACCGACGATGGCTCCAAGGGCCGGCGGGGCCTGGTGACAGACGCCCTGGGGGCGATCCTGAAGTCAGGGGAACAGATCGATCTGGTCTTTGCCATCGGCCCCGTACCGATGATGCGGGCAGTGGCCGATCTGACCAAAACTCATGGTATTCGGACCGTCGTCAGTCTGAACCCGGTGATGGTTGATGGAACGGGCATGTGCGGGGGTTGCCGGGTCTCTGTGGGTGGGACCACCAAGTTTGCCTGTGTCGACGGCCCGGACTTTGACGCCCATCAGGTCGACTTCGATGAGTTACTGATGAGGCAGCGGATGTACCGGAAAGAAGAGCAGGAATCCAGCGAGCATTACCATCAATGCTCGTGCAGGGGGTGAGCGCAAGATGCCGATAAAAGCCCGGGAAGCGATGCGGACACAGGACCCGCAGGTGCGGGTCCGCAACTTTGGCGAAGTGGCGCTCGGCTATTCGGATGGGCAGGCCGGGAGCGAAGCCGGGCGGTGCCAGCAGTGCAAGAAAAAGCCCTGCAGCAGTGGATGCCCGGTGGGAGTGGATATTCCCGCCTTCATCGGTTTGATCAAAGATGGGGATATCCTGGGTGCTGCCAGGAAGATCAAGGAGTCCAATAATCTGCCGGCTGTCTGTGGACGGGTCTGCCCACAGGAGGAGCAGTGCGAGAAGCACTGCATCCTGGGCAAAAAGGGAGAGCCGGTGGCGATCGGCCGTCTGGAACGCTATGTGGCGGACTATGAGCGCCAGGTCGGGGTGGAAACCCCACCTCTGCCGGCGCCCAGCGCCGGGGTGCCTGATTTAGCGGGCGCGGCCCGCAAGAAGGTGGCAATCGTCGGCTCGGGGCCGTCCGGCCTCACGGTGGCGGCCGACCTGGCCAGGCTGGGATACGGCATCACAGTTTTCGAGGCTCTGCATGAGCCCGGCGGAGTGCTGGTCTACGGGATTCCGGAGTTCCGTCTGCCGAAAGCCATCGTCAAGGAAGAGATCGACAACATCAGAAAGCTCGGGGCTGAGGTCCGGGTGGACGCGGTGATCGGGAAGATCGATTCGGTTGACGAATTGCTGGCAAATGGCTACAGCGCGGTGTTTATAGGCACCGGAGCCGGTCTGCCGAATTTTATGGGCATTCCCGGGGAGAATTTGAATGGAGTCTATTCGGCCAACGAGTTTCTCACCCGCACCAATCTGATGAAGGCCTACCGGTTCCCCGACTTCGACACCCCCGTCAAAGTGGGCAAACGCGTGGCAGTGATCGGCGGCGGCAACGTGGCCATGGACAGCGCCCGCTGCGCCCTGCGCCTGGGTGCTGAGGATGTCTACATCGTGTACAGGCGCTCCGAAAAAGAGATGCCAGCGCGCCGGGAAGAGGTCGAGCACGCCGTGGAAGAGGGTGTCAAGCTGAATCTGCTCTGCTGCCCATCCAGGATCATCGGCAACGTTGACGGCTGGGTCGAGGCTCTGGAGTGCGTGAAGTTCGAGCTCGGAGAGCCTGATGAGTCTGGCCGCTGCTGTCCGATCCGGATCAAGGGGTCGGAGTACACGATTTCGATGGATACGGTGATCATGGCGATCGGCAACAGCCCCAACCCGCTGATCTCCCAGACCACGCCGGATCTCCGAACCGGCCGTCACGGTGTGCTGATCGCTGACCCGGAGACCGGGGCGACCACCAAGCAGGGGGTCTACGCAGGAGGAGACATTGTCACCGGCGCCGCTACCGTCATCTCCGCCATGGGGGCTGGCAAACGGGCGGCGGCAGCCATTGACCGCTACCTGCGAGGCGTCTAGATCTGCCAATTGCCTGTTGCAGGTTGAGCCTCCCGTTGACAAGAGCGCACCAGAGAACAACCCCGCAAGCATTTTACGCTGCTTGCGGGGTTGTTCATTATAAACGGCAGGGATGAATTGAGGCTCCTCAATTTTGGTAATCTCCAATGCCTATCTGGATGTCTATTTAGAAACCAGACGCTATAACCAATAAGATTGCGGCTCAAAGTTCGGGGAATAGAAAGGGGTTCGAAATCAAAACATAATGAAGGATGCAAGGCAGGAAGCAATATGGCACTGTTTTTGTCAGTGCTACTTGAAATTCATTCTACGAATCTAGGAGGAAAGCTTATGTGGGAATCCAAGATCAATGTGAACCAGATCGTAGAGATCCGTACGCGGACACTCTGCTACCTGGGCGTGGGAGCACTGCAAAAAATTGATGAGATTGCTGATTGGATGCAAAAACAGGGGATCGATAAGGTGCTGGTGGTGACTGACAAGATCGTCTACAAAGTCACCGGCGTCTGGGACATTCTGGAGCCAGTGCTGAAAAAGCGGAACATTGCCTATGCTCTCTTTGATGAGGTAGTTCCTAATCCAACCGTGGACGGAATTGACAGGGCAGCTCAGATTGGAAAGCAGATCGGCGCCAAAGCGGTCATTGGCATCGGGGGCGGCAGTCCGATCGATACCGCCAAGAGTGCGGCGGTGTTGCTGTATCCGGACTATGCTCAGAGGAGCGCCCGCGACCTGTATACTTTTAAATTTGCGGCGGAGAAGGCTGTCCCGATCATCGCCATCAATACTACTCATGGTACCGGGACCGAGGTTGACCGGTTTGCCGTAGCCAGCATTCCAGATCTGGAGTACAAGCCGGCTCTGGTCTCCGAGGCGATCTACCCGACCTTTGCCATCGACGACCCGGCGATCATGGCCAAGCTGCCCGCCAACCAGACGCGTTACACTGCCATAGACTCCGTCAACCATGTCACCGAGGCCTGCACCTCGCTGGCTACCAGCCCCTATACAGTGATGATGGGAATTGAAACGATCAGGTTGGTTGCCAGATACCTGCCGCAGGCGGTAGCGCATCCGGATGATCTTGCCGCCCGATATTATCTGCTTTATGCCTCAATGATCGCCGGTATCTGTTTCGATAACGGCTTGCTGCACTTTACCCATGCTCTGGAACATCCGCTCAGCGCCGTCAAGCCCGATCTGGCCCATGGCCTGGGCCTGGCCATCCTGCTGCCGGCCGTGATCAGGCATATCTATCCGGCAGTGCCGGAGATATTGGCAAAACTGTACGAACCGATCGTGCCCGGACTGCTGGGCGTGCCCGGAGAGGCCGCTGAATGCGCCATCGGGGTCGAGGAGTGGTTGTATGCGATCGGTATTACGCAAAAGCTGGAGGACCTGGGGTACACCGAGGCCGATGTTGACAAGTGCGCCCAACTGGCGTTTACCACCCCCTCTCTCGATGTGCTGCTCAGCATGGCGCCGATCGAAGCGACCAAACAGGTAGTGCATGACATCTACCATGAGAGCCTATCACTGCTCAGTTGTACCTGCGCTGATGCCGGAAGGATACCAGCCTCGCAAGTGGAGCAGCGCCAGGCAGGAAGCGCCGGTTCCCTACTCCAGTAAGGAGGTGTTTCTTTTTACTCAGACAAGCAACCCCGGAAGTCGTTATTGACTGACCGGGGTTCTTTATCAGCTAGCCAACTGTACACGTACCCATTCTTGCTATTGTAGTTGCCGTACCCCGTAAACCTAATATATAATATAGTTATCTATACAAGTTAGGACGGCTTCGACGATAGGGGGAACATGGACTATGCTTTGTCAGTGAAGCGCTACGGGCCAGAGCAAATTACGGCGATTTTCTGAGGGCATACCACGGACTGCTCAATCCTGCCGGAGTGTTGGAGGAGGTGGTAAAGTAGGAACTGACAAAACGCAAGTTGCGAATGAGAGATAACAATTATTAAGGAGGCAAACTGACATGGGCGCGAATTTATCAGAAATGTTGGCAGATTTACAGGAAAACCAGGTCATCGAGGCGGTCAAGGAACGGCTGGCCAAGGGTGAGCCGGCGATCGGGATCATCGATGAATTGCAGCACGGCATGGAACTGGTGGGTACAAGGTATCAGGCGCAGGAGTATTACCTGTCGGAACTGATCATGTCGGCGGATATCTTCAAATCAGCCACCGGACTGTTGGGCGACGCCTTCAAGGCCAGTGGCGAGAAGATCGGCAAGATAGTGCTCGGTACGGTCTTCGAGGATATTCACGATATCGGCAAGGATATAGTGTCCATTATTTTAAGCTGCAACGGTATCGATGTGATCGACCTCGGCGTCAACGTGCCGATCGAACGCTTCGTGGAGGCGGTGCGCCAGCACAAACCGGATTTTGTGGGGCTCTCCTGCCTGTTGACCACTGCCTACGACAACATGAAGGCCACTGTCGAGGCCCTGGATGCGGCGGGATTGCATGAGGGCAGGAAGATCCTGATCGGCGGCGGTCCGGTAGACGAGACTACCCGGGCCTATGTCAAGGCGGATGCCTTCTGTAAGAATGCCCAGGAAGCGGCCGATATGGCTAAAAAGATGCTGGGGGTGAACTGAGATGGCACAGGCTAGCGATCTCTACGACGAGCGTTTACAACGCATTAAAACGGCGGTGGCTCTGGCCAAGCCGGACCGGGTTCCCTGCGTGCCGCTTGGAGATTCTTTTGCCGCCAAGCTGGTCGGGGAGAAACTGTCGGTCTTCTGTACCGGTAGGCCGGAGGCTGCCTACAAGACTATGATCAGGGCGTTTACCAGTCTGGGAGAGATCGACGGAATCCAGCACGCCGGTTTTGACGCCAACATGCTGAGCACGATCTGGCTGTCCAAGGTCAGGATGCCGGGTGTGGATCTGCCGGAGGATAACCTGTGGCAGGTCGAAGAGCAGGAATTGATGAAACCCGAGGATTATGACGTGATCATCAAGGATGGCTGGCAGAAGTTCACCGATGATTTTTGGCTGAACAAGCTGGACAACCTGGGGGCCAGAGTACAGCCGTTCTTTGCCTCCATGCCGGCGGCGATGCAGGCCTGGAAAGACCTCGGCATCGTGCCCTTCTCGCCGGTGATCGTCACCATCCCCTACGAGTACTTCTGCGGAGCCCGATCCATGCGCGAGTTTATCAAGGACCTGTACCGGCGGCCGGATAAGGTGCAGGAGGCCATGGACGTGGTCATGCCGGTTTTGGTGGAACAGGCCCGGCAATTGGCGCGCGGCTTGAACCTGCACGGCCTATGGGTGGGCGGCTGGCGCTCCGCCAGCGAGTTCCTCTCCCGCCCGCTGTGGGAGCGCTTCGTCTTCCCCTATTATAAGCAGATAGTCGAGGCCCTGGTGGATGAAGGCGCCATCCCGGTGCTACACTGGGATTCCAACTGGACGCGAGACCTGGAGTACTTGCTGCAGTTTCCCAAGGCCAAGTGCGTTTTCTCTCCCGACGGCGCCACGGACATCTTCAAGGCCAAGGAGGTACTGGGCGATCACATGTGCATCATGGGAGACGTCCCTGCGGAGATGCTGGCGCTGGCCACTCCCGAGAAGGTTACCGAGTACTGTAAACGGCTGATCTCCGAGATTGGCCCATCCGGTTTCATCCTGGCGCAGGGATGTGACATTCCGCCCAACGCCAAACCCGAGAACGTGCGGGCAATGATCGCCTCTGTCCACCAATAGCTTCCGGTTCCAAAGGACCGGCATGATCTGATATGATGTAGAGGTGGCAGGCTGGACATCAGGACTTGCTCCGGAGGTCCAGCCTGCCACCACAACTTTGCATGGTGTTGCCTGCATTATTCAGGAAGGGAAGAGATCATGGAGCTTCGTTCCTTTATACCCGCTTACTACCGTCTGGCGGAGGACTTGAAAACCCGGATTGAATCGGGTGAACTCAAGCCGGGGGATATCATTCCGTCGGAAACGCAGCTGGCGACCCAGTATGGCATCAGCCGGATGACGGTCCGGAACGGACTGTCCCTGCTGAGCAAGGCGGGCTACATCACCTCCTTCCAGGGGAAGGGCTGTTTTGTTGCCGCCCCGCAGATGGACCGGATGTATTTCTATTTCTCCGAACATACCCTGCTGGGTGAAAATAAAAAACTGGAGTCCAGGCTGCTGACGGTGGATGTGCTGGCGGCGGACCCCAAGACTGCCGTTAAACTGCAGGTGCCGGCGGATTCCAGGATTGTCCAGATCCGGCGGGTGTTGAGCGACGTCGATGGTCCCGTGGCGCTCGACCACCGGGTGTTGCCCTATATCAAGGGTGCCCCGCTGCTGGAAAAAGAGATCGAATATGCTGCTTTTCCGGAACTGGTCTCCCGTCATACTGAGCTGGCCTCAGCCCGCAATAATATCTCCGTACAGGCCTGTGTGCTGATGAAAGAGGAGGCTAAATTGTTAAAATCAAAGGTTGGATTCCCGGCCCTCTGTATCGAACAGATCATCTATTCCCGGGACGATAGGCCCCTGGGATGGTCGAAGATGATCTGCCGAGGTGATCGCTTCGCCTTGAAAGCGGTATCCGAACCCTATTCCGAAAGGCTGTGATCCGGTAATGGCGATCTCGCATAGCCTGATTACCTCGGCAGTATCCAGGCTGCAAGAGGCCAAGGCGCTTGAGTTGGTCAAGGAGGCTATGACCAGGGACCAGGATCACTTCCTGATACTGGAAGAGGTCCGGGCTGGCCTGGATGCCGTAGGGGAGATCTACAACCAGGGCAACTACTTTCTGGCCGACCTGATCATGGCCGCCGAGATCTTCATGGAGGTGCAGGAACTGGTGGTTGGCGCCAATATCCCGGTAGAACCGGGGCCGCCCCAGGTTATTATCGGTACCGTGGAAACGGATATTCACGACATCGGTAAAAACATCACCATCGCTACCATGCGGTCTTGCGGCCTGCGGGTGTTGGATCTGGGCGTCAATGTGCCTCCCAGGGTGTTTTTAAAAAGCGTCCAGGATACCAGGGCTCCGATCCTCTGCCTGTCCGGCCTGATCTCTCAGTCCTACGATACCATGAAGAAAACTGTCCGCCTGCTGGATAGGGATTCTCTGCGACCGGCGACCAAGGTGATCATCGGCGGACTGGTCAACGAAGAGGTGCGCAAATACACGGGCGCCGACCGTTGGGTCAAGGATTGCGCGGTAGGAACGGCTTTGTGTAAGGAAATTCTGTCATCCAACAGCAGATCTTGCCAGATGACTGGTTCATGAGGGGATGAGGAGGAGCCATGAGTTCGATCATAGTGGCTTGCAAGACCATTCATAACGAAATCGAAAAGGCGATCGCCGAAACCCAAGTTACGCACCCGGTACTCTGGATCGAATCGGGACTGCACAACTGGCCTGACAAACTGCGGGCCAAGCTCCAGGAGCAGATCTCCAGCATCGATAACGTCGAGTACATCATCATGGCCTTCGGCTACTGCGGTAATTCGCTGCTCGGGGTGCAATCGCCCAATGCCAAACTGGTGATCCCCCGGGTGGACGACTGCATCTCCCTGCTGCTGGGATCTTACCGGAAACGCCAGCAGCTGTCGGCGGAGATGGGCACCTACTTTCTGACCAAGGGCTGGATGGAGTACGAGAACAACATTTTAAAGGAGTATGAGCGCTGCGTTGTTCGCTACGGTCAGAAAAGAGCCGAACATGTCATGAAACTGATGCTGGAAAATTACAAGCGGGTGGTGCTGATCGATACGGGGGCTTACAATCTGGACGACTGCCTGGACAGATCCTGCAACTTTGCCTGCCTGCTCGGTTTGCAACACCAGGTCGTACCCGGTTCGATGGAGTTGTTGAAGAAGCTGTTTACCGGACCCTGGGACGATGAATTCCTGGTCGTTCCTCCGGGGGAGGTTCTGACTTTCGATCATTTTCGCACCGATCTGTCGATTACCCAGATCAATACAAACTTCGGTTTTTCCAGTTAAGGAGACAGTGCCCCACGCATCCAGCCGGGATGGCAAGCTGCGTGAGCGAAGTTCCGGCTGGCCTCGGGGGAGGTGCCAGCGTCAGTCCTGAGATATTGTTCTCTGCCACGATGGCGGCGATAGCTTATGATAAAGGGCTGCCCGTTGAAAAGGAAAAAACCGGTCAATATACTTCAGCGATCAGCTTTCCCATCTGTGACAGGTCATACCGGCCCATGCCGCTTACTTCGTTGCGAAAAGAGGTGGAGCGGAGCAGGGTTAGCAGCGCCTTGCCGAACGGTTTTTCCAGGTCTTCCTTGCGCATCACCAGGTCATAGCGCTCCTTCTGCAGAGGAATGAAGTCCAGCCCGTCCACCTGTCTGGCCACTGTTTCGGTGCCCAATCCAACATCCGCATTTCCCCGGGCAACGCAACTGGCGATAGCCAGGTGCGTGGTTTCGATATGGCTGTAACCGCTTATTTCAGTATGGTCAATGCCCAGCTTCCGCAATTGTTCATCAAGCAGCACCCTGGTGCCGGAGCCTGGCTCGCGGTTGACGAAGCGGATGCCGGGCCTTGCCAGATCGGCCCACTTGTTGATGCCCAGAGGGTTTCCCGCCGCCACGTAACAACCCTGCATCCGGAAAACCAGATTGATCGTGACGATCTTTTGACCTGGTAAGAGGCGCCGGATATAGGGCAGGTTGTATTCATTGGTATCGCTGTCCCAGAGGTGCGCCGTGGCTACGCTGGCTTTGCCGTAGTAGAGGGCCAGGAGTCCATCCGTGCTCCCGACATAGGCGCGCAGGCAGTTGGTTCCCGGCAGCTCTTTTTCCAGCCTCCTGACCAGAACGTCAAGAACCGCATCCTGACCGCAGACGATGATTTGCTCTGCTAGAGGCACGGTAGCTGCGGATAAGCCCTCATGGGGGAGCGTTGCTCCCCCCTTCGTCTTCTGTTTAAAGGCTTCCAGGTCCGGCGCCTCCACCCTGACCTTGCGCCCTACATGATAGGCTGACAGTTCTCCGCGCTTGATCAGTTCGTAAACAGTAAACTTGGAGATTTTCAAGATCTCGGCAACCTCGTTGGGAGTATAAGAAATATTATTGGACATGTTCATTACCTCATAATTTGATGATTTCTACTTGCTTTTAATTATACCAAATAATATAATATGTAAAACATAGTAATGTTGGTTTATGATGGTTTATGTTAGTTATTGTTTGTAAATATTTAAGAATCACTCCGAGCCATGCCACCTAAACTCCAAGGCACGGTGTCTGGCCGATAAGGGTGCAGCTGGAAACGGCTGCGCCTCCCTCTCTTTTTGGAAAGGAGTGAAGAAAAACGGCTTGGAGGCGACCATATACTGCACCGGAGATCCGGAATGTTTTGCAGTAAGCATGGTCTTTTTATTTTCATTGCCTAATGATCTCGATGCTTTTTAAAGGAGGCGATACCTGAATTTATATAACAGATTTTGGTCTTTTTAGTTTTTTGTTCCATCGCTATTAACGAACAAAAATAGGGAAAGGACTGATCACATTTGAAGAGGATAAAGAGTATCGCCTGTATCGTTTTAGTTCTGCTGCTGGCCCTGGCGACCGTGGCCGGGTGCGCCCCGAAGGCTGCGCCGCCTGCCGCCCAGGCTCCGCCGGTATCACTGACCGTTTCTGCCGCCTCCAGCCTTACGGATGTGCTTAAAGAGGTAGACGCCGCTTATACGCAGACAAAGCCCAATGTAACCGTCACGCCAAACTTTGCCGGGTCCGGAGCCCTGCAGAAGCAGATCGAGAACGGGGCCCCCGCCGATGTATTCCTCTCTGCTGCGGCCACCCAGATGGACGCCCTGCAGAAAGAGCAGCTGTTGCTGGACAGCACCCGTAAAGACCTGTTGGGCAACACAGTGGTGTTGGTAGTGCCCAGCGATAGTACCCTGGGCATCACCGATTTTAAGGATCTGGCCACCGATAAGGTGAAAAAGGTGGCTATCGGCGACCCGAAATCTGTTCCCTGCGGCATGTACGCAGACCAGGTATTTAAAGAGGATAACATCACGGACAAGGTGAAATCGAAGGAGGTCATCGGCAGTGATGTGCGCGCCGTACTGACCTATGTCGAGAGCGGCAATGTGGACGCCGGCGTCGTCTTCTCGACCGATGCCAAAACTTCTACCAAGGTCAAAGTGGTGGCTAACGCTCCGGACGACATCAACGCCAAAGTAGTCTACCCGGCAGCTGTCGTCAAGGCCAGCAAGAATGCCGATGCCGCCAAGGACTACTTGAGTTTTCTATCGAGCGATCAGGCCAAGACGATCTTTGAAAAGTATGGCTTTATTGTGAAATAATAAGTTCTGGACATCTCTAGTAAACTGAGGCATAACTCGCATATGGCTGAAACGTACCTGTCGCCGCTATGGATTTCGCTTAAGACTGTGCTTACCGCCACGGCAATCACCTTTTTTCTGGGAATTGCCGCGGCGCGCTGGATGGCAAGATACCAGGGCAAGTTCAGAAACCTGATCGATGGGATCTTTATCCTGCCTTTGGTGTTGCCTCCAACGGTGGTGGGCCTCGGTCTGCTGTTGCTGTTCGGCATTCACGGCCCCCTCGGCAAGCTGCTGCTGCTGTTTGGCGCCAGTGTCGTCTTCTCCTGGCCGGCGACGGTGATCGCTGCGGCTGTTGTCGCTTTCCCGCTGATGTACATGACCGCCTGCGGCGCCTTCGAGCAGGTGGAGATCAATATCGAGAATGCCGCCCGCACTCTGGGAGCATCCGAGTGGAGAATCTTCTGGTCAGTCACGCTGCCCCTGGCTTTGCCGGGGGTAGCGGCGGGCGCCATCCTTTCTCTGGCCCGCTCCCTCGGGGAGTTTGGGGCCACCCTGATGCTGGCCGGCAGTATCCCGGGCCGGACCACCACTATTCCGATAGCCATCTACTTTGCCGTAGAAGCGGGGGATAATCATCAGACCATCATGCTGGTGCTGATCGTCTTGGCTGTCGCCTTTGGATTGCTAGCCGCCCTCGCTTACTGGAAGAGAAGAGCGACCAACACCGGCAACATTCCCCTGGTTCCCCAAGATATTGATTGAACGAGTTGCTGGCATAGTAGATTATAGGCTCTTCCCAGCTTGCTCATGGAGGTACACCGGTGCTCGAAGTCAGGATCAGAAAGAATCTCCCTGGGTTTAATCTGGATGTCGCCTTTGCTGTCAATCAGGAGATCCTCGCAGTTATAGGGCCGTCAGGTTCGGGCAAAACCATGACCATGCTCTGCATTGCCGGGCTGATCCCCCCGGACGAGGGGTATATCAAGTTGAACAGCAAAGTGCTGTATGATTCGGACAGCGACATCAACCTGCCGCCCCAGCAGCGCAGGGTGGGCTTTGTTTTTCAAAACTATGCCCTGTTTCCCCATCTGACTGTTAGGGACAACATTGCCTTCGGCATTCGCCACCTCTCCCGGCAGGATGTTGAAGAGAAGGTCGGGCAGTTGCTTGATAAAATGCATATCCAGGAACTGGGACATCGTTACCCCAGGCAGTTGTCGGCGGGGCAGCAGCAGCGGGTGGCCCTGGGGCGCGCCCTGGCCCCGGAGCCGGATGTCTTGCTGATGGATGAACCCTTTTCAGCGCTGGACACTCACGTGAAGGAACGATTGGAACGTGAACTCCTGAACCTGCAGCAGTTTTATCAGGGCAACATTCTTTTTGTGACCCACGACCTGTCCGAGGGTTATAAGCTCAGCTCCAAGATTGCCGTTTATGAATCAGGGCGCATCCTCCAGTGCGAAAGCAAGCAGCAGGTCATTGCCGCCCCGGCCAACCGCACCGTGGCCAGATTGACAGGGGTCCGCAACCTGATAGCGGGCTCCGTTGCTGAAATCGAGGGCTCTTCTGTTTGGGTGGCTGTACCCGGGCTGGGAGGCCGGCTCAGAGTCGCCGCGAGAGATGCCGCGCAACCGGCTATCGGCCAGCAGGTGACCGTCGGTATCCGGGCCGAGTACGTCCAGGTGGCTGACCATCCGGATGAGAACACCTTCCCGGGCAAGGTCAGTCAGGCGGTTGAAGGAGTGAGCAGCATTAATTACTGCTTTCGTCTCCAAGGAGATACAGCCGCCGGGTATGATCTGGAGGCCAGCCTGTCCAAATCGGAGGCGCCCCCGATCTCCAGCGGACAGAGCTGTTATCTACGCCTGCCGCCCGATCGGTTATGCATTATCAGAGACTGACGCCCGGCTCTGCATGGTGATAAGCCGCGGGTGGGTAGGGGGGACTTTTGAGACTGTTGGCCGGCTAAGATGCGACAGCAGTCTTTTGCTATAAATGCTACGTTCGAAGAGCTTCTTTCCGATATGCTATCAACTCGAGGGAGCTTCTGTTTTAAGCTGATACATCTCTCTGGAGTTGTGAACCCGCATTGTTCATTGCCAGGTTATATTGTTTTTGTTGACGCCCTGCGATGTCCAGTATAAAATCCATACTACTGATGAATGAATCACGGAGGTCAGGACTGATGCAGTACATTGCTGATGCCGAGATTGACAGGTTTATCAAGGAGGATGTGCCCTACATAGACCTGACCACCCTGGCGCTGGGAATCGGCGATCACCAGGGCAGGATGCGGTATTTCTGCCGGGAAAATGCCGTTATCTGCGGGACCGAGGAAGCGTTGCGCATCTTTGCCAAACTGGGATTGCAGGCCATCAAACATTGCCCCTCGGGCACACTGGTAGGGCCGGAGGAATGCTTTCTGGAGGCTGCGGGCCGGGCGGAGGACCTGCACCTGGCGTGGAAGGTGGCCCAGAATCTGCTGGAATACTGTTCGGGCGTCGCCACCAGAACCAGGCGATTGGTGGATAGGGCAAAGGGTATCAACCCCGGGATGGAGATTGTCGCCACCCGCAAGATTTTTCCCGGCACCAAGGAATTGGCCGTCAAGGCCGTGGTGGCCGGCGGCGGTTATCCCCACCGGCTGGGGTTGTCCGAGACCGTGCTGGTCTTCCGGCAGCACCTCAACTTTTGCGGCGGCCTGGACGGTTTTATTGAGATGATCGATGAGATTAAGCATAAGACCTGCGAGAAAAAGCTGATCGTTGA
Source organism: Peptococcaceae bacterium (assembly GCA_023249405.1). Taxonomy (GTDB): domain Bacteria; phylum Bacillota; class DSM-12270; order Thermacetogeniales; family Thermacetogeniaceae; genus Palsa-1188. Next base: position 26,112 of record JAHFCR010000016.1, read on the forward strand.
GGTCGAATCCCTGGAAGAGGCGGTCAAATTATGCCGGGCGGGAGTTGACGGCATCCAGTTCGACAAGGTGGCTCCGTCAGAATTGATGAGCATCGTTGGCGCTATCAGGGCCATTGACCCCCGGATGGCGATCCTGGCAGCCGGGGGTATTAACGAGGGCAATATTGAAGACTATGCCCAAACCGGCGTCAATGCCGTGGTGACCACCTCTGTCTATCATGGGCGGCCGGTTGATATCGGTGTGACCATGACCAGATGTTGACACTGCGCAATCGGGACGCCCACTTTAACGGCGGGTGCAGCATCAGGGCGCGCCAGGCTTAGCGCTACTTGTCTCCTGGGGAGTCTTAGTGACGGTTAGCCATCGGATAAATATGAGATTACCAGGGATAATGTTAATATGAGATCAACAACTCTGGGGAGGTGCTTTGATGTTCTACCGCCAGATGGGACAAACCGGCTGCCGGGTGTCGCAGCTGGGATTTGGCTGCATGCGGCTGCGAGCGGAAGATGGTTCTGTGGAGATGTTCAATCCCAACAAGACGATCGATGACAAGCTGGCGGCCAGGCTGATCCACCATGCCATTGAACGGGGAGTCAATTATTTTGATACCGCCTTTCCCTATCTGGGAGGCCAGAGCGAAGTGGTGCTGGGCAGGGCCCTGCAGGGAGGCTACCGCCAAAAAGTATATCTGACCACCAAGCTGCCGCTCTGGACCGCCACCAGCGAGGCCGATTTCGAAACTGTCCTCAATCGGCAGTTGCAGAAGCTGGCGACTGACTACCTGGATTTCTACCTGCTGCATGGCCTCAATGCCGGAACCTGGCAAAAGGCCCTGAGCTTCAATGTGCTCGAATTCCTGAAGAGGGCCCAAGCAGATGGCCGGGTCAGGAGTGTGGGGTTCTCCTTTCATGATCAATTTTCTGTTTTTAAAGAGATTATTGACGCCTATGACTGGTCTCTATGCCAGATTCAGCTCAACTATATGGATGAGAACTACCAGGCCGGGCTCAAAGGGCTGCAATATGCCGGCGCCAAGGGCCTGGGACTGGTGATTATGGAACCGCTGCGCGGCGGCAAACTGGCCGAAAACCTGCCGCCGGAGGTGGAAGCGATCTGGAACGAGGCGGATGTCAGGCGATCGCCGGCGGAGTGGGCGTTGCGCTGGGTGTGGAATTTCGCCGAAGTCTCCTGTGTGCTGAGCGGCATGAATACCCTGGAACAGGTGGATGAGAACATCGACGTCGCCGGCGATGCCCTGCCCAATACCCTGACTACTCCCAAGGAATTGGCCCTGTATGACCGGGTCAGGGCTTTCTACAACCAGCGGATCAAGGTAAATTGCACCGGCTGCGGCTATTGCCTGCCCTGCCCGGAGGGGGTCAATATACCCGCCAATTTCTCCGCCTACAACCAGTTTCACATCTTCGACGACCGCATATCCGGCAGCATGATCCCCGCCGACCAGAGGGCGGCTGTCTGCAAGGAGTGCGGGCAGTGCGAAGAACTCTGCCCGCAGCAGATCCCGATCCGGGAGATGCTGAAGGAAGTCAGCAAGGAGTTTGCCGAACAGCGCCCGCCACAATTTCCGCATACTGCTGCTGCAAGCTAGTTATCATACATATCCAGAGGAACAGCGGAAAGAGGCATTAAAAAAATCGCGGCCGGGTGTTCCGGCCGCGATTGGATGTTGCACGTCGATTATTTCTTGCCCCAGGTAGTGGCGATCCGGTCCCAGAACTTTTGATTTTCGAAGCCTAGCCTCCAGATACAGACGCCTGCCAGGTTATACTTCTTGACCAGGTCCAACTTGGTCTGGAGGGTGGCCTCGTTTTCGAACCAGACTACCCGCTCCGATCCGCCCTCGCCGGGATAGGTGTAGTAGGGCTCCTGATACTTGTCGTTCCACTTTACCTGGTAGCCCTTGACGGCGGCCTGTTTCGCGATCTCCTTGGTTGGCCGGGAAAACCCGCCCGACTGGCCGGCCGGCCAGTCGTAGCCATAGGTGGCGACCCCCAGGCAGATCTGCTCAGGCTTGAACCCCTGCTTGATCGCCGTGGTGATGTTCTGCTCGACCCAGGAGAAGGGGGCTACGGGGCCGGGTGGGCTGCCTGCCTGGCTGTGGTCGTAGCACATGATGGTGACCTTGGTGAGGTATGGCGCCAGCGCCCCGTAATCGTAGACCCCGGCCATCTCTGACGGCACTCCCACGTGCGGGAGCACGGCCATGTGAGTCTCCTTTTGCATGTTGCTCATTTTTGTATAGATCTTCTTCATGAAGACAGTCATCTTGTCTCGGTCAATGGAGAAATCCTTGTGCTTGGAGTCGGGAATAAATTCGAAATCTATGTCGATCCCGTCGTATTTGTGGGTCTGAACCTCCTGGGTCAGGTTGGCTATGGCCCGGTCCTGGGCTGCGGGGTCGAGCAGAATGGCATCCTGGCTAGGCACCAGATTCACCAGGGGCAATACCTTGATCTTATGCTGTTGGGCGAATGCCAGCGCCTGAGGATTGACTTCTTTCTGCAGGGAGCCGTCGGGCTTGACATGATACCACAGTGGCGAGATCTCGTTTAACAGATCGGCATGGGCCTGTAAAGACGGCCAAGAGTCAATCCCGCCCGGTTCGCTGATGTAATAGGCGTCCACTCCCGGCCTGGTCTTGAATAACGGTTTTCTCTCCGCTGCGCAGCCGCCAACGGATAGCATTAAGAGCAGGCAGATCGACAGCGTGGCAAATTTTCTTATATTCATCCCTTGCCCTCCTTGAGCTTGCCGGCTAATTAACATGTTCTAACTTCTAGGATCTACTGGCGCCGGTAAATTATACGCACCATTCCCGTCCGGAACAGTTCAGACAAGTGGCCTCTCGCCGATGCTGAGATAAAGCCAGGATGCATAAGCAAAATATTGAACATTTCATATAGTATGGGCAAGGGTTGGATCTATCCTTGGCGGGGGACGAGATCGCATGGCTGTTTTTCTTGATTGCGCTGCTGCCATATCGCAAGCGGATGGCAGGCAGGTCGAATTGAAATTCAAGAGATGTCCGACGGGCAAATGGATCTACTGCAACTATCCGGAACTCCTCCCGGCCAGTGCGCTGGGTGACTCCGGCCTGTCCAACAAGTACTTGGACAGGGTGTTTATTAGCGGCGCAGCCCAGCTATTTGCTTCATATGTTAACGGCACCGGCGATGATATCTTTTTCGGTATCCTGCTCGGCAACCCTGGTAATGCTCCAGCCAGAGCCGTTCGGCAAAACAGCGGGCATCGCCATTCGGGGGCGTATCCTGATTGGTGTGACGTGGAGTGCGGTGTCTGGCGCGACTTCTACGCCGACGGCAGCGAAGAGGTCTTTATCGTTCCACCGGGAGGGAGCGTCTGGATTTTCGAGGGTCCGGCGCCCACCAACAAATATTTCAACACGGTGATCGATTTCTGGACAGACCTGCTTCTGGAATGCTTTGTGTATATCTATAAGAGCCGGGCCGCTGTTGACGGCACGGCCACCTGCTTCCCTTGGACCCCGGGAAATAAGCAATACCGGGGAGAGGGGGATACTTACACTATCGAGACAACCCTGGGCCTGCATGCCAGCCGGATGCCATACCAGTACTATACTTGCCGCTGCCCCGGCAGCAAGGACGAGATGACGCCGATCTACGATCCCTGCGCCGATGCCTGGCGCTGCTGCCGCTGTCCGGATCGGAACATCGGCAACTGGGGGATGCAGTACCTTTTTTATATTGTAGTTGCCAACGATACGGCAACCGCGAAAGTGATCCGGGCCTATATGGGCTCCGACGGGGGCACCCCGGGCGCCAATATGGTGGTCAGGTATGAGGGCATGGTGAAGTGGTGCTGCTGCAACAGGAAAGAATGGTGGAACTGGCTGGTGGACTATATCCCGCCCGGGCAGAGCCGGGTCTACAAGTACCAGTTCATCCATGCCGCCAACAGCACTGCCCCCATATTACACAGCTGGCGGTTGGGGTGAGGGCTGTGGAAAAAATTACCGCTATTGACAGATCCCATATTCTGTATTACAATTACTTTGATAGATAATCAAATATGAAGATAGGTGGGAGTCTGGATGTCGGTATGCAGCCGGGAAATTCAAAGGCTGGCGAATATTTACAAGGCGCTCGGTGAACCGACCCGCTTGCAGATCGTACAATTGTTGGCAAGACATAAGGAACTTAGCTGTACGGAACTTTCTGGGCACCTGCATCTGAACGCCTGCTCCACCCTTTCCCACCATCTCAAACTGCTCACGGACTGCGGGCTGATCGAGCTGCGCAAAGAGGGGACATACCACATCTTCCGGCTGCAGCGCGATGAAGTGCAGCGTTTCGCGCCGGGGGTGCTGGAATAGAGGAGGTCTTTGTGGTGGTCGACCGAGAAGAACAGGTTAGTCTGCGAAAAAGGACCACGAAAAGCACCAAAAAGATACTGGGCGTAATGGGAAGCACGCGCAAGAATGGAGCGACAGACCTGCTGCTCCAGCAGGTCTTGAAGGGGGCCGAGCAGGAAGGGGCAGAAACAGATATCATCTATGCCGGTACCAATATCAAGGGCTGCCCGTCGTTATGCGACTACCAGGAACAGGGCTGCCTGTTGAAAGATGGCCTGAAGGAGATCAATGATAAGATTGCCGAGGCCGATGCTGTGGTTTTTGCATCGCCTGTTTTTGGCCGGCAGATTGTCGCCCTCCTGAAGCTGCTGTCTGGGGAACGGTGCCCGCATCTTAACCGTTCTGCCTTTAACCGGGATTCTCACAAAAGATCAGCCCTGCTGTTTTCACAGGGCCATGCTGATGCCCAGCAATATTCCGCTTATATCAAGTGGATGGCCAATCTGTTGCCAGCGATCGGTTTTAATGCTCCAGAGAAGATCATCGTGGCGGCGGGAGTGCGTAGGGCGGCAGACGCTTTAAACGACAGTTTGCTCCTGCAATCGGCAAGCGATTTGGGCAAGCAACTGGCAGGGTGATCGCGAATTATTCTCTTGGAACTCCCCATCGTACTTACTCAAGAGAAATTGAGCAACGCTGAGAGATCCCTTTGATATTTGAATAAATATAGAAATAATTAATTGATAGTAGCAAATATACTACTGCAACAGATTGGAAGAATCACACATTAGCGCGTACACTTATAATATAGCAAGAGATGCCCTCCAATTTTGAGTCCGACAAATACTCTGAGACCGTTTATTTTATTCAAGGAAGGGAGGGATACCAATGCTGCGGAAGAGATATCTGCTCCGGGCGACTGCCCACTGCAAGGAAGGCTGCATACTATAGTCCTGGGCAAGACCTAAAACTGCCCGGGGAGGCTAGGCAACTGTCTAGCCTCCTTTGCTTCTCCGATGGATAACCGCCACTGGGTTGCTCCTGGCGACGGTATTTGGCAACCGGGTTTGACTAGTACTGCAGCCGGCCTCTCTTGTAATGTTCGGCCGGACTGTTAATCGGGGAGGATAGGTTTAATGGCAAGTGATGTCTATTTCGTCAATCAGCGCGCCAGGAATATGGACCAGAACAAGGTCACAAAAGTCAGAAGATTGTTTGACCAGGCCGGTTTCAGCACTCTGATCAGAGATGGTGGCCTGACCGCCATCAAGATTCATTTCGGTGAGGCCGGCGGCGATAGTTTTATCAATCCCGTACTGGTCAGACCGGTGGTGGATAAGATCAGGGAGAGTGGGGGCAAGCCCTTTTTAACAGACTCCAATGGTGTTTATTCCGGCAGCAGGCACAACACCGTAGATCACCTGGAGACGGCCATCCGGCACGGATTTGCCTATTCTGTAGTGGACGCCCCGGTGGTGATTGCCGACGGTTTGTTCGGCGAGAATGTTCAGAGCGTGGAGATCAATCTGAAGCATTTTCAGACTGCCCAGATTTCCGGGAGCATCATCAAGGCTGACAGCATGATCGTGCTCAGCCACTTCAAGGGACACGGCATGGCCGGCTTTGGGGGAGCGATCAAGAATCTGGCCATGGGCTGCGCCAATGCGGCCGGGAAGAGGGAGCAGCATAATATGCGTCCGGAGGTGGACCCGGACAAGTGCGAAGGCTGCGGCACCTGTGTGGATGCCTGCCCGCAACTGGCTATTTCCCTGGTCGCGGAAAAATCTGTCATCGACCGTGGTAAATGCATCGGATGCGGTGAATGCATGACTGTTTGCCCCGCCAAGGCCATTAGCGTCCAGTTCGGCGGAGACCTGGTGGAGTTTACGGAAAGGCTGGCCGAGTATGCCCTGGCCGCAGTCAGGAATAAACAGGACCGGGTGGGCTATATCAACTATTTGTTGAACGTGACCCCGGATTGCGACTGCGTTCCCTGGAGCGATGCCCCGATTGTCCCCGATGTCGGCCTGCTGGCTTCGAGAGACCCGGTGGCCCTGGATCAGGCGTCTCTGGATTTAGTGAACAAGGCGGCGGCTATCGGCGACACTTTGCTGGATGAGGATCACCGGCAGTTTGCCGGCGACAAGTTCAAGGCGATCTGGCCGGATACCCATGGGGAGCATGCGCTGGCCTACGGGGAGGCCATCGGCCTGGGCACCCGGGCGTATAACCTGATCACAATCTGATTCTGAAAATCGTTAGCATTGAAGTGAATAAGCCCCCGGGTTTCAATATCTTCTCAAGTGCGGCTGCAAGATAAAATAATGGCAAAGACCAGCGCCAGAGGGCGGCTCATTGATGTTGACCGCCCTCTGGCGCTAACTGAGCGGAACTTAGAGGATGGAACAATATTACTGCAGCACGTCTCTTTCTTGGCTACACGTCAACAGGTCTTTATCGATCAAACAACTGCAACGGTTATTTTGCACCAGGCCCTTAGCGATCAGCTTGCAGCATGATGATTTAGACGACACTGGCGAAAAAACGCTGGCGCAGGCAGGGCTTCTCGATCTTGCCGGTGGGGTTGCGGGGCACTTTGTCAAAGAACACGTGACGCGGCCGCTTGTACCGGGGTAGGGCCTCGCAGAACTCCAGCACCCGGGCTTCGGTCAAAGACCGTCCGGCCTTGGGCTCCACAATGGCCACGGGGATCTCGCCAAGGCGCTTGTCGGGCATGCCGATCACGGCCACATCCTTGATATCCTCGTGAGCCTGCAGGAAGTCCTCGATCTCCACCGGGAAGATGTTCTCCCCTCCGGAGATCACCACGTCCTTCTTCCGGTCGACCAGGAAGATGAATCCGTCCGCATCCTGTTTGCACATGTCTCCGGTATAGAGCCAGCCGTCTTTCAGGGCTGTTCTGGTAGCCTCGGGGTTGTTGTAATAACCCTTCATGATCCCCGGCCCCCTGACGATCAACTCTCCGACCTTGCCGCTCGGAACCGGTTGGCCGTTCTCATCCACGATCATCGTCTCATAACCGTGTCCGGGCACGCCGATGGCGCCCACCTTATGTATGTTGGCCAGACCCAGATGCACGCAGCCAGGCCCTGTAGATTCGCTGAGGCCGTAATTGGTGTCATACTGGTGACGCGGAAAATGCTTCAACCAGTCCTTGATCAGGCTTGGTGGCACGGGTTGTGCCCCGATGTGCATCAGGCGCCATTGGTCGAGCCGGTAGTTGCTCAGGTCGACCTCTCCACTCTCGATGGCGTCAATGATGTCCTGCGCCCAGGGGACGAGCAGCCAGACGATGGTTGCCCGTTCCTCAGAGACCGCCTCCAGTATCCACCGGGGCTTGACTCCCCGCAGAATTACTGCTCTGGAGCCGACGAGGAAGCTGCCAAACCAGTGCATCTTAGCGCCGGTATGGTACAGCGGCGGGATACAGATGAAGTTGTCCCCGTGAGTCTGTCTGTGGTGGGTGTTTTCGGTAATGCAGGCCGATAGCAGATTGGCGTGGGTCAGGATGATCGGCTTGGGAGTGCCGGTGGTGCCGGATGAGAAGTAGAGGGCGGCCTCGTCCTGGTCGCTGAAAGCGATGCCGGGATCGTTGGCGGGTGCTTCAGACAACAGCTGATGATGGTTTTCGGAGCCGGCGGGACAGAAGAGGTCACCGGCCGAGTCAGCGCCAACATAGATGCAGCGCTCCAGGCAGTCGAGCTGGTTGCGGATCTCGGCGATCCGGTCAGCGAACTCCGGACCGTAGAACAGCACCTTGGCTCCGGCGGCCTTGATGCACTTCCGGATCTCCTCGGCGGTAAACCGGAAGTTTAGGGGGGCGGCCATGGCTCCGGCTCTCAGGGTACCGAAGTAGATCGGCAGCCACTCCAGGCAATTCATCATTAAAATCGCCACTCGGTCGCCTCGCTTGACGCCTCTGGCGATCAGGGCGTTAGCGTACTGGTTGGCCTGGCGGTCGAACTCCAGCCAGGTGATCTCCCGGCGCCGCCCGGAGGCCGGTTCGCGTTCGATGAGGCTGGTTTCCTGGGCGTACTTGCGGGCGTTTTCGGCAAGAATCTCGATGATCGTCATAAAAAATAATACCCCCTTATGATCATGGAATGACCTGAAGGAGATATTGCTATGACGTGTCCATATTAAACAATCTCCGTGCTGCCATCCTGCTGGTTCCTCTCCCGTCTGCACTGGCCGGCTACCGCCGGACCATTCCGCAGTTTTGCTGTGTTTACCGTCCTTGTGCCGCTACGCACCATCGGAGCGCAAACAGCCACCTGTACTACTGTATTACACAGTATACTGCAGTTAGAACGGTATTTCCACCCCCTTTTTAAAAACCTCTTGCCGGTCAACCGCGTCCAGAGACAGCTTCTTGATCCAAGGCGGGCAGGTGGTTGCCAAAGTCAGGTATCAAGGTGGGACAAAAAAAAACCCCCGCAGGGGTCTTTTGCCAAGTTATGGTTCCAACTGGCAAAGAGTCGGGTGATTAATACCGGCTCTTGTTTTTGGCAAAACAATCGCTACAGTAAACAGGGCGGTCACCACTCGGACGGAATGGCACCTGGGTTTCGACACCGCAGGCTGCGCATACTGCAGGGAACATTTCCCGCTGCGAGGAGCGGGAGCCGCCGCGTCCACCACCACCACGGTTCTGCTTGCGTGCTGCCCGGCATTCGGGGCAACGGCTGGGATCATTGGTGAACTCTCTCTCGGCAAAGAACTCTTGCTCGGAGGCCGAAAACACAAACTCGTTCCCACAATCACGGCATGTTAGGGTTCTGTCTTGAAACACGAACATCCTCCTCGAATAAGTTATTGCCCAAATGGGTTAGGGATTCACTTTCTTTCTCCCCCAGCCATTCAGGCAAATTAAAGAAGGGAAATGACGTGGATCTCACTAAACCTATTTACTTTGAGCTACCTAATTTTAACACCGTTAAGAGCAACTGTAAAGTTTTTTCAAGACTTTCTAGCTCATTCAGGTCCAGAAGGTCGAGCAGGATGATGTGAGGGCTCAGCAATTATCTTCCTGGCGAACTCTTCTTATCATCCTGCAGGTAGTAGCCGACTCCCCTGGCTGTTCTTATCTTGCATGTTTTGATCTTTTTCCGCAGGTAATGAACGTATAGATCGACGTTTGATATGCAGACATCCGAGTTGTAGCCCCAGATCTTTTCATAAATCCGCTCTTTGGTGATGACGTGACCGGGGTTGAGCATTAATAATTCAAGCAACTGCGACTCTTTTGCGGTCAAGTGAAATACCCCTTCATCTGTTACTGCCTCATGCTTCAAGGGATCCAGCGTCAGCCCCGCAGCCTTGAGCATATTATCTGTCAGATCTGCGTTTCTTCTCCGCCCAAGGGCACCCAGCCTTGCCAATAGCTCCTCGACAGCAAAAGGCTTGATCAGATAATCGTCGGCGCCGGAATTTAGCGCCGCTATTCCTTCCTTATCTCTTGAAGTTAAAATAACGACATTAGTATTAAAACCGTAGCTACGGAATTCTGTTAAAAATGAAAGACAGCCTCCGCTTGGCAACGGGTTGTCGACAATAATCATGTCGTAATCTCCGGCTACCGCCAACTCCATTCCGTCATTGCTGTTAATAGCAATATCTATGATATATCCGTGCTTCCTTAAGGTGTGGGGCAGTTTTTTTGGCTGCTTCTCATCTTCAATTAATAATAATTTCAAGTGGGCCCTTCTTCCCATGTTACTAGGATTGAATACCTTTTTAATTCAATTCGGCAGAAATATTGAGAATCACTAAAATAATCAAAGGATTTTCCAATGTTGCCGTTCGATATTAGGATCAGATAATGATTCATATAGTTAACGATGGGAGGAGATGTGAATGAAATTTTTCTCATAGTCATGGTACAGTAAGAAATATATGATGCACGGGAGGATGTTGTAGTGAATATTTCATCGTTGTATCAGTACGCCTCGGTTTACAATCAATCGTATAACTCACTTTCCACAACTGCGGTTCAAGCGTCTCAGCAGGGCGATTCCGGAAGTTTTGACAATCTGCTTGGCGCCATATTCAGCAGTTCCAGCGGAGACACCGTACAGCTGAGTGACCAGGGAATGACCATGGGGCCGCCGCCTACGGGAGACGCCGGTTCGGACATTAAAAACTTCCTGGACAAGGTAGCGAGCGGAACCGTCACCGACAGCGACCTCCAGAGCATGCAGTCTGAGTTGCAGCAGGCCGAGCAAAAGTCCGACAGCACCCAGTCGGCATCCTCTGCCACTACCGATGCTTCCGACATCAGAAGCGACATTAAAAACTTCCTGGACAAGGTAGCGAGCGGAACCGTCACCGACAGCGACCTCCAGAGCATGCAGTCTGAGTTGCAGCAGGCCGAGCAAAAGTCCGACAGCACCCAGTCGGCTTCAAAGACCGCCGGCCCTCCACCGCATCCGCCGGGCATGCCGCCGATGTCGGCCCAGGGCGTTGCTTCGTCGCAAACCACAAGCAATTCCACGGATAACAACAATACCGACAATTCAACGTTCATATCTCAACTGTTCACTTCAATGATCAATGCTTATTCGAACGCCAATGCAAACGCTGCGAACAACTCGACGCAAAATATTACAGTCTGACATTAACAAGAGGATAATGGAGTAGATGATATAGAAAATCATAAGCATTCAATAAGTGGATGAACCATGGTTCATCCACTATTTTTTGTGTGAACCAAAAAACCTATTTTTAAAGTCTTTAAAAAAATATGCTATAAATCCAGATAACCCCAGTGAGGCTTCATCTGAGATGCCTATCTAACCGATCACCTCCATATTGATTTTACATTCCGTGACCAGAACCTAATATCCAATCCACTGGCACTTTTAGAATATTTAAGAAAGCTTAAATATTGCTTAAGATCTGATAGGAATGTGAAAATATTTATAATATTTGCTGGGATACGGCGTAGATGCCTCGGATGGGAGGAAGAAGCAGCAATCAGTCTGGAGGAGCGGACAGGGCTGACAAGGTGAAATGAGGAGAATGCGGGGCTGACTGCGTGAAGAGATGAAAATAGCCGGTAGGTTGTAGCGTACCGTTTTGCTGTTGTCTTCGGGTTTGTATCTTGCCCAATAATGATTTCAGCATGGCTGCTGTATGAGTAGGGGTTTTCTCGGGAATCAGTTTCTCATGCTCTGAATAGGGGCGGGTATCCGGCCGCCGCGCCTGATGAATTCCTCACAGTTGTATTCGTTCACCCGCATCACCGGCCCCGAACCCAGTAATCCTCCGAATTCCACCAGATCTCCAACCTTCTTGCCCGGGGCGGGGATGATCCGTACTGCGGTAGTCTTGTTGTTGATCATGCCGATGGCTGCCTCATCGGCGATGATGGCGGCGATGGTGCTGGCGCTGGTGCTCCCCGGCACCACGATCATGTCCAGTCCTACCGAGCAGACGCTGGTCATGGCCTCCAGCTTTTCGATAGTCAGGGCGCCGCTGGTTGCTGCGGCAATCATGCCTGCATCCTCGCTGACCGGGATAAAGGCGCCGCTCAGTCCGCCCACGTAAGAAGAGGCCATAGTGCCTCCCTTTTTCACCGCATCGTTGAGCAGCGCCAGGGCGGCAGTGGTACCAGGGGCGCCGCACTGCTCCAATCCCATCTCCTCCAGGATCAGCGCCACACTGTCGCCGATGGCCGGCGTGGGCGCCAGGGACAGGTCCACGATCCCGAAGGGTACGTTCAGCCTGCGTGAGGCCTCCTGGGCTACCAGTTGTCCCATCCGGGTGATCTTGAAGGCGGTTTTCTTGATGGTCTCCGAGACGGTGCCGAAGTCTGCCCCCTTGACTCTTTCCAGGGCGCTTTTGACCACACCGGGTCCGCTCACCCCCACGTTGATCACGCACTCCGGCTCTCCGACGCCGTGGAAGGCCCCGGCCATGAAGGGGTTGTCTTCGGGCACGTTGGCGAAGACCACCAGCTTGCAGCAGCCCAGGCCGCCCTCGGCGGCGGTCAGCCGGGCGGTCTCTTTGACAACAGAGCCCATCTCCCGCACGGCATCCATGTTGATGCCGGCCTTGGTGGTGGCCACGTTCACCGAGGCGCACACCTTGCGCGTGGCGCTCAGGGCCTCGGGAATGGAGTCGATCAACCGCCGGTCACCACCGGTATAGCCCTTATGCACCAGGGCGGTGAAACCGCCGATGAAGTTGACTCCGACCGCCTCGGCGGACCTGTCAAGGGCCTGAGCGAACTGTACATAGCGTTCCTCGTCGCAGCTCTCTGCCACCAGGGAGATAGGGGTCACGGCGATCCGCTTGTTGATGATGGGGATCCCGTATTCCTGCGCGATCTCTTCGCCCACCCGGACCAGATTGCAGGCGAGCCGGGTGATCTTGTCGTAAATTTTGACCCTGGCCACCTTACCGTCAGAGCTGCAGCAATCCCTGAGGGAGATGCCCATGGTGATGGTCCTGATATCCAGGTTCTCCTCCTGGATCATCTTGATGGTTTCGATAACTTCGAATGGGCTGAGCATAAGATATTCTCCCGTCGTCTTGTCGAATGGCCTTAAAAAATAGGGCGGTTATCAGATCCGGTGCATGGAGTTGAAGATATCTTCGTGCTGGATCTGGATGCTGAGCCCCAGAGTATTGCCCAACTCTTTCAGGTCATCGGACAGGGTGGTAAAGGGCGTGTTGGCCCGGGAGATATCCACCAGCATCACCATGGTGAAGATCTCCTGCATGATGGTCTGGGAGATGTCGAGAATGTTGACGTTGGTATCCACCAGGATCTTGCTGACCCCGGCGATAATGCCGACCCGGTCCTTGCCGATGACGCTGATGACTGCTCTCATCTTGAGCCCTCCTAGCGGCCTGTACCTTTCGTACCAACTGCCTTTTCTGATTGACGCCTTACTTATTATATCAAAAAAGCTCCGGTGCGGGTGGGGGCGCCTTCGAAAAGCGAGGTGTCCTAAATTGTCTCGGGTGAACTGGCATTGAAACCCCGGTATTATAGAAAAAAGTATAATCCTATGCCGGGCATGCAAACCTATATACTGAACAAACTCAGTGGACTGTTAAACTGTTAATGTGGTACTCTATTAGCAAATATTAGGAGGAGGAAGCTGCAATGCCTGATAATAATGAAAGCAAGACCAAGAAGAAAGAAACCCCTGTCCAGTTAGCCGAACTGCAGGAGACTGCCCGGAAGATGTCGGAGCAGTTGACCGCCATGGGCCAGGAGATCGCCAGGAGCATGTCTGCCCCGGCAGCTGAACTGCAGGATGCGATCAGGAAGATGTCAGCCTTGGCCGAATTGCAGCGAATCACCAAGCGGATCTCCGATTCGCTGGCCAGCATGGGCAAAGAGATGGGGGTGCTGATGTCCGGCCCTGCCAACGAACTGCAGGAGGCGATCAAAAAGTTGTCCACCTCTGACGAGGTCCACGAAACAGCCAGAAAGATTATTGATTCCCTGGCTGCCATGGGCCACGAGATGACCAGGAATATCTCCGCCCTCTCCGAACTGCAGGAGACGGCCAGCGCCATCTCGGAGAAGTTGGCTTCCCTGGGGCAGGAGATTGCTGACAATATCTCCGGACCAGCCACCGAGCTGAAGGAGGCGATCAGGAAGATGTCTCCGCCGCCGGAACTGCAGGAGAGGGCGAAGCGGATCTCTGATTCTGTGGGAGGCACGGCTAAGAAGTTTAGCAAGGGCATGGCCAAAAACCTGGCGGTAACAGTTGATGAACTGCGGGAGACGGCCAAACGGATCGCTGCCAAGAAGCAGGAACCGGCGGCTGCCGATGAGGACGAAAAGCCCAAGGAATAGTATTCCAGTCGGCCATTTAAAAAGCAGAAGCACTTCGGCAAATGCACTCCGGGCAGTTGCAAAATCGCTGCCTGGAGTTTTTATTTTTTTAATGCCCCGGGTGCCAGCGGAAATATGATCCTTTTTTGGCCCGGGCCAGCAGGAATTGTGGAGTTACTGGAGAATACTTAGGGCGCAGAGGTGGCATGCTTTTAAAAAAGAGATTTAAAAGGGGATGGCAAAAAGTGAAAAAGCTAGTGTTGGTGGTTGCAACGCTGTTTGTGATGGCTCTTCTGATCACTGGCTGTGCAAGCAAAGGCGGCAATCAGGCGCAGACTCAGGCCAAGACTATCAAGATCGGCTTCTTCGCTCCGGAAACCGGCTCCGAGGCCGCGGATGGCACGAGCGCCTACAACTCGGCCAAGCTGCTGATTGACCAGGTCAATTCCAGCGGCGGCATCAATGGGGCCCAACTGGAGCTTGTCAACTATGATGATCAGTTGGATACCAAACAGGCGGTCTCCATCGCCCAGAAGCTCACCACCAAGGACGGCGTGGTGGCCGTAGTAAGCGGCTCCTACTCCGGTCCGACCCGGGCTGCCGCTCCCATTTTTCAGCAGGCGAAGATCCCTATGATCGCCGGTTATGCGGTACACCCGGACATCCCCCGCACCGGCGACTACATTTTCCAACAGAGTTTCTCCGGGGTTGTCGAGGGGGCTGCGGCCGCCCAGGTGGCCAAGGATAAGCTGAACGCCAAGAACGTGGCCATCCTGGCCATCAACAATGACTTTGGCAAGACTCTGGTGCAGGGCTTCCAGCAACAGGCGGCCAAGCTCGGGCTGAAGGTACAGGACCCGAACTGGTTCAACTTTGGCGATACGGAGTTCACCCCGGTACTGACCAAGATCAAGGACTCCGGCGCCGATGTGGTGTTTGTGCCGGCCTACGCCGCCGAGGGCTCCCAGATCATCCGGCGCATCCACGACCTGGGGCTGAAGATCCAGCCGCTGGGCACCGAAGGCCTGGACTCCACCACCCAGTTCCTGGAGGTGGCCGGCCAGTATGCCGACGGGCTGGTGATCGTCACCAACCTGAACCGGGACAGCGACCAGCAGGTGGTCAAGGACTACGTCAAGGCCTACAAGGACAAGTACGGGCATGACCCGGACATGGTCGGCGCTTCCACCTACGACGGACTGTACGTGGTGATCAACGCCATCAAGAAGAATGGGGCCACCCCGGACCAGATCAGGAACGGTATTGCAGCTACTAAAAACTTCCAGGCAGTGACCGGCGTGATTCAAGGCTACGACGCCATCAACCAGGTGATCAAGCCGGTGCAGGTGCAGCAGGTCAAAAATGGGGTGTTCAAGTACTTTGCGGAGATCACCGACCCGGCGATCATCACCCCGCCCACAAAATAGGCTGCAGCCTGTTGACTGAAGGATTATAGCACTCTCTTATTGGTCGACCGGCGAGAATCTTGCACCAAGCTGCGGGATTCTCGCTTTGTTTAACACTGGAGGTTGCTGCCGTGTTCTTACAGCAGTTGGTGAACGGTATTACCATCGGTTCCCTGTATTCGCTGGTGGCCCTGGGCCTGACCATGGTCTACGGGATCATGCGGGTGCTGGACATCGCCAATGCCGGGGCTTACGTGCTGGGGGCCTACCTGGGGGTGTGGGGCTACACCCATACCCACAGCCTGCCGGTGGCTTTGCTGGCGGGGGTGATCGGGGCGGCCCTGGTAGGATACCTGTTTCAGAGGCTGATCTATACCCCGGTCAACAGGCCGGACGATCCGATCGTGCCCCTGATCGCCAGCATCGGCCTGTTTATCGTGATGGAGGACCTGTTCCGGCTGATCGCCGGCCCCTGGACGCTCACCTTTCCCGCCCGTCTGCCCTTTCAGCGGCTGGCGCTCGGCGGCGTGATCGTCACCGGCAGCCAGTTGACCATCCTGGCGACCGCGGCGGTGCTATTCCTGCTGTTGTGGCTGGTCCTGAACAAGACCAAGATCGGGTTGGGGTGGCAGGCTACCGCCCAGGACACGGAAACATCCATGGCTATGGGGATCAACACCCGCGCGGTGCTGGCCTTTGCCTTCGGCATGGGCTACGCCTTTTCCGCCATCGCCGGCATTCTGGTGGCGGTGCACCATAATGCGGTCTTTCCCACCATGGGGGACATTCCCTCCTACAAGATGCTGGCCATCGTCGTGCTGGGCGGCCTGGGCAATCCCCTGGGGGCGATCCTGGCGTCTATGTTGATCGGCCTGCTGGAGGCGTTTGTGGGGGGTTACGTCGGATCATCCATCCCTACCGACGCCCTGGCCTTCATGGCCCTGATCGTCATTCTGTTGGTGCGGCCGCAGGGTCTGTTTACCTCGGGAGGCGCCGCCAAATGAACTACTGGATGGTGTTGTTGACCACGGTGGGCATCTGGGTGCTGCTTGCCCTGAGCCTGAACATCATCACCGGGGAGACCGGCCAGCCGAACATCGGGCATGCCGCCTTCTTCGGCATCGGGGCCTACGCCGCGGCGGTGGCCGGCACCAGGTACGGGGTCAGCTTCTGGGGCGCCCTCGTCATTGCCATGCTGGCCAGCGCCGCCATCGGCGGCCTGCTGGGCCTGGTCAGCATCCGCCTCCGCAACGATTTCCTGGCCATCACCACCATTGGGCTGAACTTTGTGGTGGTGGCTGTTTTTCAGACTGTTCCCTATTTCGGTGGGGCGATGGGCATCGGCGGCATCAAGCCGCCGCAGTTGGGCGGCCTCTCCTTCGGGCCATTGGAATTCGCCATTGTCAGCTGGGTGCTGGTCGGCCTGGTGGTGTTGCTGAGCTATCACTTGCAGCGGGCCTGGTTCGGCTATGCCCTGCGGGCGATCCGGGATGACGAGGCGGCGGTGGAGGCGATGGGAATCAACGTGCGCCGCTACAAAGTGCTGGCCTTCATCATCGGCGCCGCCCTCGCCGGTCTGGCTGGCTGTGTCTACGCCCACTTCATGACCTTCATCTCTTCCACCGACTTCTCCTTCAATGTTTCCGTCACGATCCTCTCCATGGTGGTGCTCGGGGGGCGCGGTTCGGTGCTGGGAGTGCTGCTGGGCGGGGTGCTGCTCGGCATCGCCCCGGAGGTGTTCCGTTTCATCTCCAATTTTCGGCTGCTCGTCTTCGGCGGTATCCTGGTGCTGGTGATGCGCTTCTCGCCATCCGGCTTGCTGGGCCAGGGAAGCTGGCTGCGGGAGCGTTTTGCCAGGTTGAGAGGGGCTGATCTCCATGGTGGATAAAGCGGGGCGGCCCGAGCAATTGCCGGACAGCCTGCCGAATGAAGCCACAACCACAGAGGCGATCCTGCGGGTTGACCACGTCACCATCCATTTTGGCGGCCTGACTGCCCTGAGCGGTGTGGACTTCCAGGTGCGCCGGGGTGAGATCTGCGGCCTGGTGGGGCCGAACGGCGCCGGCAAGACCACTCTCTTCAACGTGGTCTGTGGGGTCTACCGGCCGTCTGCCGGTGCGGTCTACTTCCGGGGCCAGGCGATCTCCGGCCTGCCGGTGCACCGGATCGCCCGCCAGGGGATCGCCCGCACCTTTCAGGTGGTGAAGCCGATTCCGCACATGACCTGCCTGGAGAATGTGATGGTGGCTGCCGGCGCCCACCTGCTGGCCAGAACCTGGACGCCCTTCACCACCAGGGACAAGCGGCGGGTCGAGTCCCGAGCGCTGGAGGCCCTGGACCGGCTCGGCCTGGCCGGGGAGGCCCACCTGCCGGCAGGTCAGTTGAACCTGGGTTATTTGCGCCGGCTGGAGTTGGCCCGGGCGATCCTGCTTAACCCCAGCCTCCTGCTGCTGGATGAGCCGGTGGCGGGGCTGGGCTATGACGCCGTGGAGGAGTTCATCGCCCTGATCCGGTCACTGCACCGGACCGGGCTGACCGTCCTGCTGGTGGAGCACAACACCGGAGTGGCCGAAGCCCTGTGCAATCGCTTGCTGGTGTTGGACCAGGGCCGGTTGATCGCTCAGGGCCACCCTGATCAGGTGCTGTCCGACCCGGTCGTGATCGAGGCCTATCTGGGAAAGGATGATCAGCATGCCCCCATTCCTTGAGGTGCAGAACCTGCAGGTCAGCTACGGACGGGCGCGGGTGGTCAGAGGGGTCTCCCTGGAGGTGGCCGCCGGGGAATGTGTGGCCCTGGTGGGGGCCAACGGGGCCGGCAAAACATCCATCATCCGGTCGATCATGGGGCTGACCCCGGCAACCGGGGGCCGGGTGTTGATCAATGGGGCGGATGTGACAGGTGCCCCACCCTGGAAGCGGGCATCGGCGGGCATCGGCTACATGCCCGAGGGGCGGCGTATCTTTTCCAACCTGAACGTGGAACGCAACCTGCTCGTCGGCGCCTACCAGGTCAGAGACCAGACCCGGGTGCGGACATCTCTGGAGCGGATCTACGGGATCTTTCCCCGGCTGCGGGAGCGTCAGAGCCAATTTGGCAGCACCTTGTCCGGCGGCGAGCAGCAGATGCTGGCTATCGGACGGGCATTGATGTCCGACCCCCGGCTGCTGATCATCGACGAGGTCTCCATGGGCCTGGCTCCGGTGCTGGTCAGCCAGGCCTTTCAACTGATCACCCGTCTGCACGTGGAGGGTCTGACCATCCTATTGGTGGAGCAGAACGCCAAGAAGGCCTTGCAGGTGGCAGAACGGGGCTACCTGTTGGAGAGCGGGAGGGTCGTGCTCAGCGGCACTGCCTCCGACCTGAGTGGCCACCCGGACTTTGTGGGCACCTACTTCGGGCGTACCTGCACAACGGGAGCGGAATAATGTTAGAGCGAAAGGACCTGACAAGATGGAACAGGCAGATCTGCTAGTATGTCATGCGGCGCAATTGGCCACCCTGGCCGGCCATTCTCAGCGCCCCAAACGCGGCCCGGAGCTGGGCGACATCGGTATTATCGAGGATGGGGCCGTGGCGGTGCGGGGTGATACGATCATTGCCGTGGGCGCCACCTCCGAGGTCCTGTCCCGGGTGGGCGCCGGCCCAAAGACGCGGGTGTTGGAGGCGGGCGGGAGGCTGGTGCTGCCCGGACTGGTGGATCCCCACACGCATCTGGTTTTTGCCGGGTCCCGGGAGTATGAGCTAGAGATGAAAATTCGGGGGGCCGGCTATCTGGAGATCCTGGCCCGGGGTGGCGGTATTTTGGACACGGTGCGGGCTACCAGGGCTGCCAGCCGTCAGGACCTGATCCGGACGGCAACCAAGTATCTGGACCAGATGCTGGACCAGGGAACTACTACCGCCGAGGCCAAGAGCGGCTATGGGCTGTCTCTGGCAGAGGAGTTGAAGATGCTGGATGCAGCCCGGGAACTTGACCGGGAGCACCCGGTGGACTTGGTATCCACCTTCATGGGGGCCCACGCCGTACCCCCGGAATATCGGGACCGGCCGGAGCAGTTTGTGGCTCTGGTCATCGATGAGATGTTGCCAACCGTCGCCAACCGACAGTTGGCCGATTTCTGCGATGTCTTCTGCGAGGAGGGGGTGTTCAGCGTCGATCAGTCCCGGCGCATCCTGCAGGCCGCTAAAAACCTGGGCTTCCGCCTGAAGATCCATGCGGACGAGATCATCTCGCTGGGCGGGGCGGAACTGGCGGTGGAGCTGGGGGCCACCTCTGCCGACCATCTGATGGCGGTCTCCGATCAGGGGATCAGGCGTCTGGCCGAAGCGGATACCGTGGCGGTGCTGCTGCCGGCCACCACCTTCTGTCTGATGGGGGACCGGTATGCCCCGGCCCGCCGGCTGATCGCCGCCGGAGCGGCGGTGGCCCTGGCCAGCGACTTCAATCCGGGCAGTTGCCCGGTCAACTCCCTGCAGATCGTCATGGGCATCGCCTGCCGCCAGCTTAAGATGACCCCGGCAGAGGCCATCTCGGCGGCCACCATCAACGCCGCCCACGCCATTGGCCGGGCGGGGGCGGTGGGCAGTCTGGAGGTCGGCAAGCAGGCCGACCTGGTCATCTTCGATGCCCCCAACTATCAGTATCTGATGTATCGCTTCGGCGCTAACCTGGCAGAGACGGTGATCAAGTCCGGCCGGGTAGTCAAGGGAGGAACGCAACAGTGAACAGCAAGCTAGTGGAATGTGTGCCCAACTTCAGTGAGGGCCGCCGCCCGGAGGTGGTGCAGCAGATCCTGGATGCCGTCAGAGCGGTGCCGGGGGTCAGACTGCTGGATTACTCCTCGGATGCCAGCCACAACCGCTCGGTGGTCACCTTCGTGGGTGAGCCGCAGGCCGTCAAAGAGGCTGCCTTTAGGGCGGCGGAGAGAGCCATGACCCTGATCGACATGGAACAGCACCAGGGGGCCCACCCCCGGATCGGAGCCACCGATGTCATCCCCCTGATCCCGGTCGGCGACACCACCCTGGAGGAGTGCGTCGTCCTGGCCCGTGAACTCGGCCAGCAGATCGGCGAGCAACTGCAGATCCCGGTTTACCTCTACGAGGCGGCGGCCACCCGCCCGGAGCGCCGGAGTCTGCCCCAGGTGCGCCGGGGAGAGTACGAGGGGTTGAAGTCGGCGATCCATCTTCCGGAGCGCCAGCCGGACTTCGGACCCGCCAGGATGCACCCCACTGCCGGCGCCACTGCGGTGGGCGCCCGCCCGCCGCTGATCGCCTACAACATCAACCTGAACACCGCCGACGTCGCTATCGCCAAGGCGATCGCCCGGTCGATCCGGGGCAGCAGCGGAGGCTATCCCAGCATCAAGGCCCTGGGGGTGCTGATCGAGGACCGCCACCTGGCCCAGGTGACCATCAATGTCTGCAATTATAAGGAAGTGCCCCTGACCCGGGTATTCGAGACAGTGCGGAGCGAGGCCGCCCGTTACGGCGTGCAGATCGTCGGCAGCGAGATCGTCGGCCTGCTGCCGCTGGAAGCCCTGCTGGAGGCCGCCTCCTTCTACCTGCGGCTGGAGCATTTTCAGCCTGATCAGGTGCTGGAGCAGCGTCTGCAGCGGTAATAGAAGAGCGTGGCCGTATATTTGCCCTGGATCTCCGGTAATCTTGTGGAACACAGGCCGTCCCGGTATGATCGAGGTTTTAAGTCCATGATCATTGACCCTCGTTTTTGGTCCTCAGCGCCTCTTTGATTGCGCCCAGCTCCCGGATTATCACATCCTGGGAAGTGGCGATCTTTCTCAGATTTCTCAGATCAGAGATCACATTCCGGATGGTGACCAGAACGACGGCAAACACCAGTAAAGACAACAGGGTCACGGCCAATTCTCCCAGGTCCATAGTCAAGACGCCTCCTCGGCACGGGATATAATATCCGGATCTGGTAAAATTATATCATAGGCAGCGGTGTTTTTTTCTCGAACACCACCGGAGCGAGAGGTTTGGCGGTTGTCTATAGTTTTTGTATGCCTTAAAATTAAGCTGCAATTAATAGCGAACAGATATGAGGCCGCTCTGTTTGTTTAGGGCAGTTGCCAGAACAGGTTGCCGGACACGGGATGAGGTGGTTCAGATCATTAAACAGGTGATATTGAAGGTGGATGGCATGAGTTGCGGCCACTGCAAGATGACTGTGGAGCAGGCCCTGGTGGCCACCCCGGGAGTGCGGGACGCGGTGGCCGATCTGGGCGCCAGGACGGTCAAGGTCACCTATGTCGAGGGTAGAGCGAAGAGGGAGGACTTAGAAAAGGCTGTAGCGGATGCCGGTTACGAGGTAATCAAGTAAGATATAGCAGTATTTACTATGGCGGTGCCATGTCCTCTAGTGCAGCGCGGACTGGGTGAAACAATACTTTGAGGAAACACCTTACTTCAGATGATGTTTTGTAGAGTTTAATTAACTTAATAGCTTCGGATAAATAAAGGCAATGGCAGAACATACAACTGCGCTCGAGACCAGAGCGCAGTTTATTCAATTCAGCCGAGCGCTCCGGTCCTGCGCAGCATGCCGTAAACCAGGACGATCAGCCCGATAATGACAGCGCCGCCGATCAGGCTGGGCACCTGGCCGGGATAGAGGGGCGAGGTGGCGAGTACGGCGATGATCGCCAGGATCATCAGGATACTGGTCCAAGGGTAGCCTGGCGCCTTGTACGTCAGCTTGTCCGGAGATTCGCGCAGGGATTTCCGGCGGTAGAAGTAATGGGTGGCAGAGATGGTGAGCCAGTTGAACATGGCCAGGAAGCCGCTGGCCCCGGTCAGCAGGATGAATGCCTGCTGTGGCAGGACGTAGGCCAATACCGCCGTGAGGAACAACACCAGGCTGCTGGCCGCTACGGCGTAGACCGGCGCCCCGTTGCGGTTCAGCTTCAGAAACAGCGACGGGCCCTGACGGTCGCGGCTGAGCGAGTACAGCATCCGGGAGGCGCTGTACATGGAGGAGTTCAACCCCGAGAGTGCCGCCGACAGCACTATAAAATTGAGTAAGGCGCCTCCGGCAGCCAGGCCGAGGTGGTGCAGGATCTCCACAAAGGGGCTGGCGGCGGTGGATAGCTGCTGCCAGGGGATCAGCAGCACCACAAACAGGATCGCCAATACGTACAGGCCGGTGACAGCGGCTGTGATGATGTAGATCGCCGGTGGCAGATCACGGCCCGGCCTGGCGGTGTCGGCCACCGCCAGGCC
The DNA here is from genome assembly GCA_023249405.1 of Peptococcaceae bacterium. GTDB lineage: Bacteria > Bacillota > DSM-12270 > Thermacetogeniales > Thermacetogeniaceae > Palsa-1188. The sequence continues at coordinate 48,936 of JAHFCR010000016.1, forward strand.
GATAATGCCGGTGCCGGTAAAAGAGAACAGGACGAGTAGCAAGGACGCCAGCAAGCCCTGAAATCCATGCGGCCAGAAGGCGCCGGCGGAAACGAAAACCTCGGTATGCAGCGGCGCGGCCAGGGGAAACACCCGGAGCAGGGCCAGGGCGCCGAAGAGAATGAACCCGGCCAGGCTGACCACCTTGACCGACGCCAGCCACATCTCCACCCGGCTCAGACCCCTGGCGTCCAGAAAGTTGATCACGGTCATCACGGATGCGTAGATCAGGGATAATCCCCACAGCGGCCAATGGGGCAGCCAGTAAGCGGTAAATATGGCCGCCGCCGTGGCCTCGCTGGCCATACCCAGCACCCCGCTGCACCAGAACATCCAGCCGTTGACAAACCCCACCGCCGGGCCGAAGATCTCCGCGGCGTGCACCCTGAAGGAGCCGGGAGCGGGATTGACGATGGACATCTCGGCGATGAACGCCACCTCCAGAAACATGATACCGCCGGCGATGGCATAGGCGAGCACGATCGCCGGCCCGGCCAGGGAGATCACCGCTCCGCTGGCCAAAAAGATGCCGGAGCCGATGATGTTGCCCAGCGCCATGATCACCAGGTGGCGGCGGTTGAACCCCTTTTTGGCGGCGGCAGGAGGATTCAAAGCGGTCTGCTCCTTTGCATTACTGAATACCGGATGCGGTTATTATCCCCCGTTGGCCCGTTCTCTGTGCAAAAATATTCGGGAGGCCGTTAACTGCCCCTTTGAAACCGCAGGGTAGGTGGTAGGATAGGGTTTGCACATATTGACTCTGAGACAGTATGGTATCTAAGGCTGTCAACGGTGAGGCCAATAAAACATCCCCCGGTAGATTGCCGGGGGATGTTGGCTGTTGTCGCAGGCGGGCTGTCAGATAGCCAGGTCACTGCTTAGGCATTCACGACGCCGACGGCGGCGCCATCGCGGATGAGAATGAACATTCTCAGAGCAGTTGTTCTCTGATCTTTCAGGCATACGAAGCGTATGCCATGATGGCCTAGACCATCTCCAGAAAGGCCTGGATCCGCACCCGGAGGGTTTCGATGTCCGACTGGGAGTAGTCGGTCTCCAGCTGCAGGAAAGGCAGGCCGAGCTGGTTCTTGATCAGGCCGGCCACAAAATGAGATTCGATGTTGTAGGTGTGGCAGGCCTGCCAGGTGAGGTCGATGACGCCGTCCACCTGGAAATCCCGAATCATTCTCTGCAGCAGATCCAGCCGCCGGCGATTGGGGGACATCACCGAGCAGGGGATCTGCATGTATTTCCGGGCCAGCAGCAGCAGCGGGTCGGACTCGTCCCGCTCGTCGACGCGCAGTTCCACGGTTTTGTAGCCACCGCAGTTCTCCATCGCTACCACCAGGCCTCCGGATGACTCCACCAGGTCGATCACCTTCTCGCTGCCCACTCCCACCGGGGTGCCGGTGACCAGGATGCGGGGCGCCGCAGCCGGAGCCGCGGCCAGCCCCTCGGCGGCCCTGGCCCTGGTCTCCGCCACCAGGTTGTCGATCAGGCGCACCGCCTCCCGGCGGTCGGCCTGAAAGCCGATCTGCCAGGCCACCCTCAGCATGTCCAGGCCGGAGATCAGGGCGGGCCTGGCCTGGTTCAGGTCGAACAGGGACTGCAACGCCCGGCTTTCCTCATTGACCTGGTGGATCGCCTGGCGCAGTGCCTTATCGGTGATGGCTCTCCCGAAAAACCTCTCCAGATATACCTTCAGGCGCTGCAGTTCCGAATACCACAGCTGCACCGAGGCCTCCTCGTCCGGTACCTGGGGCAATTGCATCACGTAGACATCCTTGATCTGTTTGCTCTGCATGATCTCGAACATCTTCTTCTTGCCGTCGCAGGTGGTCTCGCCGATCACCAGGTCGGAGGTGGCGAAGAAGGGGCAGGTGTCGGTGATGGCAAAACCGTAGGAGGACTTGATCAGGGGACATAGGTTGCGGGGGAGGTCCTGCTCGGCGGCGGCGATCGGTGCCTCCCTGGTGCCGCACAGGCCGACCGGGATACCCCCGCCGGCCAGCACCAGTTCCCGGGGACAGTAGGTACAGTAGATCCCCACCACCTTAGTGCCGTCCTGCTTGGCGCTCCGCATGGCCACCAGGCTCTCCTCCCTGATATTGTCGAACGTGTCCAGGGCTGCCGGTTTCAAGGCGATCACTCCTTATAAAGTTTGCGATAAAAACGCGGATTTTAGAAGCGCAGTTAAGAGAGACACAGTATAGTATTGGCTGGTATTATATAAAATCCTGCAATGTGATAAATAACTTGAGATAATATTGCAACAAGGCTGGAAGGAGCATTAGTATAACGTGAACTAATAAAAACTATGCAGGATAATTATGTCCGGGCTCGAAACTAATTAGTGGTTGGCCCGAGCGTCTAATTTCAACCCGGTCATGCCTCGATGATTAATCAGCAGCAGTTCCTGACCGCCACGGCTTGCCCTGCCAGCTTCAGTGCCCGAACAACACTGGTGCGGGAGGATCGTGCCAACTGGCCAGGGTGTTTTATCAACCTCTATTAAAGAAACAGGAGGAATGGAGAATGAGCGCTGAAATACCCGAAGATCGGATGACGCCGCGCCAGCGGATGGCAGCTTTTGCAACCGGCCGGGAGATCGACCGCCTGCCCTGCTCGCCGCTGATCGGGGAGCATGCGTGCCGCCTGACCGGTGTCACCGTCTCCCGCTACAGCCACTCTGCGGAACTGATGGCGGAGGCGCAAATAGCGGCCTTCCGCGCCTACCGGCCGGACTCCATCGGTTTCGGCCCCGGCCTGTTCGGCATCGCCGAGGCGATGGGCACCAGGCTGGCCTTTCCCGAGAACGGTATGCCCTATGTGGAGGACCCGGCATTGAAAGACTGGGCGGATCTCGACCGGCTGGCGCCAGCCGACCCGCACCGGGACGGGCGCTTGCCCCTGTATCTGCGGGCGCTGGAGATCGTCAGGGAGCAGATCGGCAGTGAGGCGCCGGTGGGCAGTTCCGTGGGCGGCCCATTCACCGCCGCCGCCAACCTGCGCGGCACCGTCGACTTCCTCAAAGACCTGCTCCGTCGCCCGGAGCAGGTGCACCGCCTGCTGCGGCTGGTGACGGAAAGCGCCCTGCGCTTCATCGATGCGGTCTGCGACCTGGGCCTGAAGCCCGGCATATCCGAGCCGACCGCCTCGGGAACGGTGATCAGCGCCTCCCAGTTCCGGGAGTTTGCCCAGCCCTATCTCAAGTTGTATGCCGACCGGATCATCGAACGCTGCGGCAGCGGGCCGCAACTGCACATCTGCGGGGATACCAGCCGCATCTGGCCGGAGATGGCAGATACCGGCGCCGGCACCCTCAGCCTGGACAACATGAACGACCTGGCTGAGGCCAAGGCGGCCGTGGGCAAGCGGGTCTGCCTGACTGGCAACGTGCACCCGGTGATGACCCTGATGCGGGGCACCCGCGACCAGGTGCTGTCCGAGGCCCGGGAATGTATCCGCAAGGCCTACGACAGCCCTAAGGGGTACATTCTCTCCTCCGGCTGTGCCCTGCCCCTGGACACGCCGCCGGATAATGTCGTCGCCCTGATGGACGCCGCCCGGACTTACGGCCGCTGGCCGATCGATCCTGAGCGGTTGATGGCGGGTCCTGTTTCAGCCGGGGCCCGATGAGAAGCAATCAATGGTTTCGCAGGTCTTGTATTGATAGGGATTGAGGAACGATCCCCGGGAGGTGACCGGAAGCATTACAACCGTACTGGTCAAATAGGTTAGGGGAGATTGAGGAGGGATCGAGAGTGAGCGTTGAGTTGCGGGAAGATCGGATGACCTCTAAGGAAAGAATGGATGCCTTCGCCGCGGGGAAGGAGATCGACCGTATCCCCTGTGCTCTGTTTCTGGGGGAGACGGCGGCGCGCTTCATCGGCAAGACTATCTCTGAGTATCACCACTCGCCGGCGGTAATGGCGGAAGTGGAGATGGCCGTCTTCCGGATGTTCGGCCAGGACGGCGCCGGGGTTGGCCCAGGCCTGTTCGGCATCGCCGAGGCGATGGGCACCAGGTTGAGTTTCCCCGACGACGGCATTGCCTTTGTAGCAGAACCGGCATTAAAGGACTGGTCGGACCTGGACCGGCTACAACCGCCGGACCCGCACCGGGACGGACGGCTGCCCCTGTGGTTGGAGGCGCTGCAGCTGCTCAAGGAAAAACTGGGAGATCAGGTATACGTGGGCAGCAGTGTGGGAGGCCCCTTTACCGTCGCCGCCTCCCTGCGCGGCACCCCGCAGTTTCTCAGGGACCTGAGAAAAAATACTGAGCTGGCCCACCGACTGCTGAAGCTGGCCACGGAGAGCACACTGAGGTATATCGATGCGGCCTGCGACCTGGGGATGCCTCCGGGATTTGCCGATCCGATCGCTTCAGGCACGGTGATCAGCGCCACCCAGTACCGCGAGTTTGCCCAGCCCTATTTGAAGATCTGTATGGACCGGGTCATCGAACGGTGCGGCAAGGGCACCATGCTGCATATCTGCGGCGACAGCAGCCGCATCTGGCCGGAAATGGCCGCTACCGGCGCCGGCACCCTCAGCCTGGACAACATGAACGACCTGGCTGAGGCCAAGGTGGCCGTGGGCGATCGGGTGTGCCTGATGGGGAATGTGGCCCCGGTCACTACCATCGGCAAGGGAAAGCCGGAGGACGTCATCTCCGAGGCCAGGGCCTGCCTGCTCAAAGCTTACGACAGCCCGAAAGGGTATATCCTGGCCCCGGGCTGTCAGATCCCCTTTGGGGCGCCGCTGGAAAATATCCAGGCCCTGATGGACGCCGCCAGGACTTACGGCCAATGGCCGATCGACCCCGAGCGCCTGAAATATTGAATCCGGTAGAGCATTTATCCGATGGCTAACCGCCACGAAGACTCATCCTCTCAGGCAGGAGCGCCGTATCCGGGCTAATGGCCGGCCAGAAGGCAGGCTCTGAGCGGCGGGTGCCCTCTGAGCGCGATAAGTCAACTAAACTTCAGTCGGGGTTTAGACCCAGCTGAAGCAAGTTTCCTCTATAAAAGCTACTATAAAACGGAGGTATCATTTGATGGCAGTGGAAGAGATACTGGAACGCCTGACCCGGGGAGTCCGGGACATGGATGAGGAGTTGGCCGCAGAGGCGGCGCAGGATGCCCTGGCCAACCAGATGCCGGCCCTGACCGCCATCAACGACGGCCTGGTCAGGGGTATGAACGAGGCCGGCCGGCTCTACGAGACTCAGGAATACTTCGTGCCAGAACTGCTGCTCTGTTCGGACGCCATGTACGCCGGCCTGGGGATCCTGTCGCCTCACATTCAGCGGGCCGAAGAGGAGAGCAGGGCGAAGGTGGTGATCGGGGTGATGCAGGGCGACACCCATGACATCGGGAAGAACCTGGTCAAGCTGATGCTGGAGGTAGATGGGTTCGAAGTCTTCGATCTGGGGCGCGACGTGACTCCGGCCGATTTCGTGGCCAAGGTCAAGGAAACCGGGGCCGAACTGCTCGGCATGTCCACCCTGATGTCCACCACCATGGATGCCATGGGCGTGGCGATCCGGATGCTGCAGCAGGAAGGGCTGCGGGAACAGACAACGGTGATGATCGGTGGCGGGCCGATTTCCCAGGCCTTTGCGGACCTGATCGGGGCTGACGGCTATGCTGAGAATGCCACCGGCGCCGTCCGTGAGGCCAGGCGGCTGTTGGCATCCAGAGGGGCTGCTGTCCGGTGATCAACGCCAGAGACAGGCTGATCAGATCCCTGCAGGGGGGCCTGGTTGACCGCCCTCCGGTGATCAGTCCCGGCGGCATGATGAACATGGCGATTGTGCAGGTTATGGAACAGACCGGCGCTCTCTGGCCGGAGGCGCACTGCAACCCGCGGACAATGTCCCGGCTCGCCCTCGGTGTGCAGCGGCTGACCGGTATGGAAAACCTGGGTGTGCCCTTCTGCATGACCGTGGAGGCAGAAGCGATGGGCGCCGCGGTGACCATGGGCGGCCTGGATAATGAGCCCCGGGTCACCGGCTACCCCCTGACTGCGGTGGCGGATTGGCCGCGCCTGCAAGAGATCAGGACCGGCAGCGGCAGGGCGGCGGTGGTGGCCGAGGCGGTCAGCCTGCTGGCCGAAGCAGCTGCAGGAGGCAGCGAACTGCCGGTGATCGCCAACCTGACCGGACCGCTCAGCCTGGCCACCTCGCTGATCGAGCCGATGATCCTGTTCCGGGCGATGGGCAAGCAGTCCCAGGCGGTGCATGACCTGCTGGCTTTCATTACGGACAACCTGATCAACTTCGGACGGGCGTTGCTACAGGCCGGCGCCCATGTGTTGAGCATCGCCGATCCCAGCGCCTCCGGAGAGATATTGGGGCCGCGCCGGTTTGCCGAGTTCGCCCTGCCCTGCCTGAACCGGATGCTGGATGAACTGGGCACGGCATATCAGGCTCGCCTGGTGCACATCTGCGGCCAATTGAGCCCGATCTTTACGGAGATTGGCGCACTGCATACCGGGGCGATCAGCATCGACTCTGTCACCAGCATTGCCCGGCTCCGGGAGAACGTGCCGGACAAGGCCGTGGTGGGCAATGTCAGCACCCACCTGCTGTTGAACGGTGATCCGGACCGGATTGCGGCTGCTGCCCTTCACTGCCTCCGGCAGGGAGTAGCTGTGCTGGCGCCGGCCTGCGGCATCAGCCCCCGGACACCCCTGGTCAATCTCCAGGCGATGGCCCGGGCAATAGAGGTCTTTGCCGATTCAGAACAGGTGCCGCTTGCCGTCCTTGAGCCGGACGCATAACAGACGGCGGGGTTTACGGCAAAGCTGATTGCCGGTAGCAGCTGGAGCAGATTCCATGCTGCGGGGAAGACAGCAAGAGGCCATGTGCAGCGTGACAACGCGGGGCCTTCTTAATGCTTTTTCGGTTAGAGACAGCAGCAGACATATCTAGTAAAATCTAGATAGCAGCAAGGTTTCAGAGGAGGCTAACCGATGCCGATCATCGAGAGGAAGCCTGCCATCTGTGGGGTCTGCCCCGGCGGCTGCGCCGTCGAGGTGGCCCTGGAGGATGGCCGGCTGGTGGACGTGGAAGGGCGGCCGGAGGCGCCCTATGGCAATCTCTGCGTGCGGGGCAAGCATGCCCCGGAGATCGTCTACGCACCGGAGCGGTTGAGGCGACCGCTGATCCGCACCGGTGAGCGGGGCAAGGGCAAGTTTCGGGAAGCATCCTGGGGTGAGGCCCTGGACTTGACGGTCAGCAAAATGCAGGAGATCAGGGCTAAATACGGCCCTCAGGCCCTGATCAGCCACTCCGGGCGCGGGGCCTTCGAACAGTCGATGTTGGAGTTCTGCAACTCCCCGCAGGATACGGTGGCCTCCAAACTGCTGTTGCCCTTCGGGTCGCCGAATATTGCCAGCACCGGCTCTCTCTGCTACACCTCTTATGGTATTCTGGCCCCGGCGCTCACCTTCGGCCTGCCTGGCAACCGGCTGCTGCCGGATCTGGAACAGAGCAAGCTGATCGTAGTCTGGGGCACCAACCCGGTCACCGACTCCCCGCCCTCCTTTTTCAAGCGGATCATCAAGGCGCAGCAGAACGGCGCCCGGGTGATCGCCATCGACCACATGCGCTGCGATATCGCCCGCCGGGCTGACCAGTGGGTGGCGGTACGCTCCGGCACCGACGGCGCCCTGGCCCTGGGCCTGATCGATGTGATCATCGATGAAGGGCTGCTCGATCGGGAATTCGTGGAGCGTTGGACGGTAGGGTTCAAGGAGCTCCAGGCCTACGTGCGGCAGTTCACACCGGAGCGGGTGGAGCGGATCACCGGGGTGCCGGCGGAGACCGTGGTCTCCCTGGCCCGGGAGATCGCCGCCACTGAAAAAGTCAGCCTGCGCACCTATACCGGATTGGAGTATACCAACAGCGGCGTACAGAATATCAGGGCAGTGTATCTCTTGTGGGCGCTCACCGGCCACCTGGATACGCCCGGCGGTCTGCTGATCAACCCGGTGCCGCGTCCGCCCCTGCAACGGGCGGAGATGCCGGCGCCGGATGACGTACTGCCGATCGGTGCCCGGGAATACCCGCTCTTCCATGCGCTGTCCGGGTCGGCCCAGTTCCTGGAGCTGCCCAAGGCGGTGCTGCAGGATGATCCTTACCCGGTCAGGGGTTTGCTGATCAATGGCTCTTCCACCCTGACCTCCTACCCCCAGCCGGAGGTCTTCGAGGATGTCTACCGCCGGCTCGATTTCCTGCTGGTGATCGACGTCATCGCCACCCGGGACACCCTGTTCGCCGATGTGGTGCTGCCGTCGGCCACCTACTACGAGATCGGCTCCTACCAGCGCTACCCTGATTACGTGCGCCTGAGACGGCGGGTGATCCCTCCGGTCGGCGAGTCGCGCAACCAGGTCATGATCCTGGCGGACCTGGCCCGGCGGCTGGGCTACGGCCACCTCTACCCGCAGAGCGAGGATGCCTTGATCGCGGCGGCGTTCGCCCAGGCTCCGGACCTGCTCCAACAGCTGCGGCAGAGCCCCGACGGAGTCAGGCTCACGCCTTCCGGGCGCCGGTACCGTCAATGGGAGAGCGGCGCCCTGCGCCCGGACGGCCAGCCCGGCTTTCCCACCCCCTCCGGCAAGGTGGAGATTGCCTCCAGCCTGCTGGCCAAGTATGGTTACGAGGCGCTGCCGGTCTACGTCGAACCGCAGGAGGGGCCCCTGGCCAGCGCCGCGATCCACGCCGAGTACCCGCTGGTATTGAATACCGGGGCGCGCATCCAGTCCACCTTTCGCTCCCAGCACCTGAACGTACCGGGACTGGTGCGGCTGCAGGAGCATCCCCAGGTGCTGATCAACCCCAGGGATGCCAGGGAGCGGGGGATCGAGCAGGGTGACCGGGTGGTCGTAAGCACCAGGCGGGGGTGCGTACACTTTTGGGCGCGGGTCACCGGAGAGGTGCTGCCCGGCTGCGTGGAGGTCAACATGGGCGGGGGCAATCCTGGTCAGGTAGAAACCTGGCGTCAATCCAACGCCAATCTCCTGACGGACTGGCAGAACCGCGATCCGATCTCCGGGTTCCCCGTGTTCAAGGCGCTGCTCTGCCAGGTGGCCAGGG
>JAHFCR010000073.1 GCA_023249405.1 Peptococcaceae bacterium
GAGAGAGAGTATGCCAGGCCCATAGGAAATGGCTCTCCATTAGGCTGAATGCTTCTTGGGGCTGATTGCCGGTAATCGCATCCACGATTTCCCGGTGCTGGGAGATGGCGGTTGACAGTGCGCCAGGTTTGTCAAAAAGTGCTGCGGAATACTTTGTCACCAGGATGATCCAGTTGGTATTGGCTATACGCATCAGGATACTGCTCTTGGCCACCTTGCCGACCAGGAGATGAAAATCCCGGTCCCACGAGGCGTAGTCTTGTTCCGGCATTATCTCCACGTATGCTTTCAGCTCTTGAGCCTCGCTATCGGTTACCCGTTGGGCAGCCAGTTTAGCCGCGGCCGCTTCGATGCATGCCACAGCCTCGACAACATCATGGAACGATTCCATGTCCAATCCGTCCTCAGAGAGGGACTGGAAAACGACCGATTCGATGCTCGATTTCTCGGTCTCGTTGATGAAGGTTCCCTCGCCCTTCCGGATGTCGATCACCCGCAACGTTTTCAAAATGCTCAAGGCCTCACGTACAGTCGAGCGATTCACGCCGAACTGTTCGGCCAGCTCGTATTCACCGGGCAATTGCTCGCTGGGTTTGATGCGCCCGTCCAAGATCAGCCCCTGGATCTGAGAAGCGATATCCTCGGCCAGGGTGCGCTTGTTCAGCTGTTTGAATACAGAAGCCTCATCCAATATTTTCACCGCCTTAGAAGTATATTATCACTTTGCTGAGATCAGGTGTAGGCACCGGCTTACTTACAATAAAAATCTTTCATTTTAGTAGTTGACGGAGCGCTGCTACGATGATACATTAAAATCAGATGTCCGGCAAGTGGACAATTGAACAGATGGACAGATGGGCATAGGAGGTGAGTGGCCGAAAGCTTACGAGCCCTTGTTTCAAGGGGTAACGCAAGGAGTGCCAGGCAGGAGATTTTCAATCTAACAAACGGGAGGGAGTAACGTACGGTGAGCAATGTGATGTCATACCAGATGTTTATTGATGGTCAATGGACGCCCGGTGAATCCGGGCAGATGATGGACGTTATCAATCCGGCCAATCAGGAAGTGGTGGCACAGGTTCCCTACGGAACTGTGGGCGACGTAGACCGCGCAGTAGAATCTGCGCGCCGCACCTTTGAATCAGGGGTCTGGTCCGGCCGACCGGCTGCTGAAAGAGCAGATATTTTGACGCAAGCGGCGATGAGGGTGATTGCCAACGGGGAGCGCTTGGCCTATCTGGAAGCTCTGACCTCCGGCGGCACCATTCGCCGTATGTCGTCGATCGATATCTCATCGGTGGCCATGTCGCTTCTTGTTTCCGCTACGATCCTGAAAGAACTCCCCAGGTGTGAACACGCCATGCTATCGATGCCGCTGATGCCCATGCACAGCTATTGGCAGCGGGAACCAATCGGTGTCTGCGCCGGGATCACTCCCTGGAACTTCCCGATGATCCTGGCCATGTACAAGATCGCTCCGGCCTTGGCGATGGGCAACACCATTGTCATGAAGCCGGCCAGTATCACTCCGGTTACCACCCTGGAGCTGGCCAAGATTCTCTACGATGCCGGAGTGCCGGCCGGGGCATTAAACGTGGTGACCGGTCCGGGCTCCAAGATCGGGCAGCGGCTTTGCGATCACCCCGATATCGGCAAGATCGGCTTTACCGGTTCCACTGCGGTCGGTCGCGGCATCGCCCGCAGCGCTGCAGATTCTATCAAACGAGTGACTCTGGAACTGGGAGGCAAATCACCCATTCTGGTCCTGGACGACGCCGACATGGAGACCGCTGTCAATGTGTCGCTGCTGGCTTTTCTGACTCATTCCGGCCAGGTCTGCGAATCGGGGACCCGCTTGTTTGTTCCGCGCCGGATGCAGGATGAACTAATAGACGGGATGATTGCCAAGATCAAAAAGATGGTCATCGGCAACCAGTTGGACAAGGCAACTGACCTCGGGCCGATTGTCAGCCAGGAGCAATTGAACACCATCATCAACTATGTGGATATCGGTAAGAAAGAGGGCGCCCAATTGGCGTACGGCGGTAATCGCCTGACCAGCGGTGAATTGGGCCGGGGCTTCTTCTTTGAACCCACCATCTTTGCCAACTGTACGAACAGCATGACTCAAGTGCGGGAAGAGATTTTTGGCCCGGTTCAGTGTGTGATTCCCTACGACGATGAGGAAGAGGCGATCGCCATGGCCAACGATAGCCCCTACGGACTTGGGGGCGGCATTGTCAGCACCAACGCCGGCCGCGCCCAGAGGATGGCCAATCGGCTACGTACCGGTTCGGTGTGGATCAATACATGGCACATACTGCGGCCGGATGCGCCGTTTGGGGGCTACAAACAAAGCGGCATGGGCAGGGAAAACTGCTACCATGCGCTCCTGGCTTATAGCGAGGTCAAGCACGTCTGCCAGGATCTAACGGCAAAAGGGGCCGACATGAACTTAAACTTGCTCATCGGTTTGAACAACCAGTAGGTAAGAATAACACACGGGAGGGTATATAGATGGGAGCACAAAGGTATTTCATGTGGGATTACCACAGCGTGGTGGAAGTCGGTTCCGGTTGCCGAACCTATGTGCCGGAAAGATTTATGGAGATGGGAGCTAAAAGGGTTGGCCTGATTACCGACAGTGGGCTGGTAAAAGCCGGTGTGGTGGATATGGTCACGGATATCTTCAAAGCCCAGCATGAGCCAGACTTAGTGGGCATCTACGACAAGATCGAACCGGATGCCGTGATGAGTGCGGTCAATGATTGCGCCCGTTGGTGCCGGGAAATGGCGCTGGACGGTCTTCTGGCGGTCGGCGGCGGCAGCGTGCTGGACTCCGTCAAGGGCGTTAAGACAATGTTGTGCATGAAAGCGACCAGGATCCAGGATCTCATGCCAGGCAACCTGGGACTGTACTCGCGGCCTGTAGGCAAGCCCCTGAATTTTCCGCATGTTGCGCTCGCCACTACTGCCGGCACCGGTGCCGAAGTATCGCCTGTTGCAGTGATCTATAATTCTGAGCAGAAAGTCAAAGGCGATCTGATGCACCCATACCTGGGCGCTGATTTTGCCTTCCTGGATCCCGACCTGACTATCGGGTTACCCCCGAAGATGACTGCTGATACCGGGTTTGACGCCCTCTCCCATGCAGTGGAAGGGCTAAGTTCACCGAATAGCAACCCGATGATCGACGCCATCGACGAGGCCTCCATTCGTCTGATTATCGAAAACCTGCCACGCGCGGTGGCCAATGGCAAGGATCTGGAAGCGCGCACCAACATGCTGGCTGCCAGCAACATGGCGATTATGGGATTCTCCATGTCCGGCACCTTCGTACCCATTCACAACGTGGCCCATGCATGTGGTGGCCAGTTGCGTATCCCGCATGGAGAGGCCAATGCGGTTCTTATCCCCATCCTCATGGAGCAATTTCCCGAGCACTACCTGCCCTCAGCTGAAAAAATGGCGCGTGCATTTGGTGTACATCAGAAAGGCATCTCCGACCGGGAGTTGATGGCGCTGACCATCGAAGCCGTGCACTCGCTGCAGAAGAAATGCGGCGCCAAGGCCAGGTTCGACAACTGCCTCGACGCATCAGCAATGGATCGGATGTGCACCGCCGTGAAGTTCGACCCGGCCGGCATGTTCTACCCCTTGCCTGACAATGTAATACAAGGCTGCCTCGGGGCTGCTTTCGCAAAGAAATGAGCCGGTTCAGTTTAAGCTAGCGTCTACTGTTAATCATTCTGGCCGGGACCCGGGATTGCCCTCATCCCGGCCAGAATTTGTTTATAATCTGGGTGCCTGAGGTAAATGCCAGTGATCACGCCGGATACCCGAATCGAAGAGGCGCTGGGAATTCCCGGCATTGTCTCTTATTTCTTTCGATATGGTTTCTCACCGCTCGTCCATTCAGTCACTTTTTCCGGCACGCTTGGCGAACTGCTGGAGATCAAGCGAGTGCCTGACCCGGAAGCATTTATCAATGGATTGAACGCTTTTTTAACTGAATTGGCGATAGCAATCGGGGGCGGTCCTGACTGATATTTTAACAGACAAGCAGGATGCCTACAAATCTGAAAGAAAAGGGGTAGAGTTCACCATGTACCGAATTATCGAAAGACAGGACCTGACGCCAACGATCAAGCTGATGAAGGTGGTCGCCCCCGCCATCGCCAGAAAGGCGCAGGCCGGCCAGTTCATCATCCTGCGCCTGCACGGCCACGCCGAGCGGATCCCCCTGACCGTCGCCGATTACGACCGGGACGGGGGCACGATCACCATCGTCTTCCAGATCGTCGGCAAGTCAACGGAGGAGCTGGCCACCCTGAAGGAGGGAGACAGCATCCTGAACTTTGCGGGGCCCCTGGGCGAACCCTCGGAGATCGACAACTACGGGACAGTGGTCTGCATCGGGGGAGGGGTCGGCGTCGCTCCCATCTTTCCCATCACCCGCGCCCTGCGCCAGGCCGGCAACCGGATCATCTCCATCATCGGCGCCAGGAGCGCCGACCTGCTCTTCTACGAGTCCGAAATGCGCAGCGTCAGCGACCGGTTGCAGGTGGTGACCGACGACGGCTCCAAGGGTCAACAGGGCCTGGTGACCGACGCCCTGGGCGAGATTCTAAAGTCCGGGGCGCAGGTCGATCTGGTCTTTGCCATCGGCCCCGTGCCCATGATGCGTGCAGTGGCCGAACTCACCAAGAAACACGCCATCAGGACAATCGTCAGCCTGAACCCGGTCATGGTGGACGGTACCGGCATGTGCGGAGGCTGCCGGGTGTCGGTGGGAGGAACAAGCAAATTCGCCTGTGTCGACGGCCCGGACTTCGACGCCCACCAGGTAGACTTTGAAGAGCTGCAGATGAGACAGCGCACATACCGCAAAGAAGAGCAGGCCGCCAATGAGCATTATCATCAATGCGCCTGCGGCAGGGGGTGAGCGAGATGGCTGAAGAAGTGACAGGACGTAACGCCATGCCGGTCCAGGACCCGAAAGCGCGGGTCAAGAACTTCCACGAGGTCGCCCTGGGATACACCAAGGAGCAGGCCCTCTTGGAGGGCGCCCGCTGCCGGCAGTGTAAGAAAAAGCCGTGCAGCAACGGCTGCCCGGTAGGAGTGGACATCCCCGCCTTTATCGCTCTCGTCAAGGAAGGCGATTTCCTGGGCGCCGCCCAAAAGATCAAGGAATCCAACAACCTGCCGGCCATCTGCGGCCGCGTCTGCCCCCAGGAGGAGCAGTGCGAGAAGCACTGCATCCTGGGAAAGAAGCATGAACCGGTGGCCATCGGCCGCCTGGAGCGTTTCGTGGCCGACTACGAGCGCACGGCGGGACCGGCTGCCGGATCATCTGGCGCTGTTCCGACAGGCAAGAAAGTGGCGGTGGTCGGCTCGGGGCCCTCAGGCCTTACGGTGGCGGCCGACCTGACCAAGCTGGGCTACCAAGTCACCGTCTTCGAGGCCCTGCATGATCCGGGAGGGGTGCTGGTCTACGGCATTCCGGAGTTCCGGCTGCCCAAAGAGATCGTCAGGGCGGAGATCGCCAACGTCAGTAAGCTCGGGGCGGAGGTCCTGGTGGACTCGGTGATCGGGAAGATCCAGTCGGTGGACGAGTTGCTGGCAGACGGTTTTGAGGCGGTGTACGTCGGGACCGGAGCCGGCCTGCCGAACTTCATGAACATCCCCGGCGAGAGCCTGAGTGGAGTCTACTCGGCCAACGAGTTCCTGACCCGCACCAATCTGATGAAAGCTTACCTGTTTCCCGACTACGATACTCCCATCAAGGTGGGCAAGCGGGTGGCGGTGATCGGCGGCGGCAATGTGGCCATGGACAGCGCCCGCTGTGCCCTGCGCCTGGGCGCCGCAGAGGTCTGCATCGTCTACCGGCGCTCCGGGCAGGAGATGCCCGCCCGCCGGGAAGAGGCAGAGCACGCCATCGAAGAGGGCGTCCACCTGAACCTCCTCACCAGCCCGGTCAGGATCATCGGCAACAGTGACGGCTGGGTGGAGGCCCTGGAGTGCATCCGCTTCGAGCTGGGAGAGCCAGACGAGTCCGGCCGGAGGCGCCCTGTCAAGATCGCCGGATCAGAGTTTACCATCCCCATGGACACGGTGATCATGGCCATCGGCAATAGCCCCAACCCCCTGATCTCCAAGACCACCCCGGATTTGCAGACCGGGCGCCACGGCGTGCTGGTGGCAGACCCGGCCACCGGGGCGACCACCAAGCAGGGCGTCTATGCCGGCGGCGACATCGTCACCGGGGCGGCCACGGTCATCTCCGCCATGGGCGCCGGCAAGAGAGCGGCTGCCGCTATCGACCGCTACCTGATGCGGGAGCGGAGCGCCTTGATCTCCTCTACGAAGCCCTCGTAGACATAATTCTTGAGGTAGACGATGGAGATCTTGTACTTGCTGACTTCGCCAATGTCCAATTTTTCCACGGCCGGGCCTTTCAGGAGAAAAAGGGGGCAATAGGCATGCAGTGTTATATTTGCGGCGCGGGGATGAAGCGGGTTAAGAAGGACGCCGATGCCATCTGGCAGGGGCGGGATGTCACCTTCCGAGGCATGGATGTCGCCCGTCGTGATCGAGGTGGCGCTGGTCTGGATAGCGGCGTAGGGCCCATCCTGGGCCAGCGCCGGGGCGGCCGGCCATAAAAGGCCGGCCGGCAGCAGTATGATGATAGGCATAACTTGCGGATTACTTTCCGGTCAGCATGGTGGTCGGTAGCGGGTTTACCGTGGCCGACGGGGCGATCCCCGAGTTCCCGACCGTCCTGTCCTTCCTGGCCGTGACTGTGATCTGCGGCCCGATCTACCGGTGGCTGAGGAGGAAAGCCTGGCTACTGTCTGATTGTCCCTGGGCGAAGAAACAGAGCCTTGTGGGGATGAGCGACAATCAGGCAGGCCATGCGGGGAGAGATAGGAGATTGTAGCCGGCTCACCCTCCGAGGACGCCGGCTCCGTCCAGGGTGGACGCTTCAGGTGGTTCCAACCCTGGTATTACGCGGAGGGATCAGCTACTGTTTCAGCAGGCATCAACAGGAAATGTCCTTAAAAAAATATAGGATATTTATGTTTTATTTTGGCAGGTAATTCCTTATCAATGCAGAATGTATAATTAGTCATGGTACCAAAACACACCATAAATAGCTCATATGGCTAATAATAATCATATATATCTGCCGACCCTCTACACGCCATATAGTCCAGTCGCTCCCAAACCATCCTGTCAGGAATATTGCCATAGGCAAGAATTCTGGACCTTAATATAGCAAAAAAGTGATAGCCGAATCGGGC
Source organism: Peptococcaceae bacterium (assembly GCA_023249405.1). Lineage (GTDB taxonomy): Bacteria > Bacillota > DSM-12270 > Thermacetogeniales > Thermacetogeniaceae > Palsa-1188. Next base: position 7,305 of record JAHFCR010000073.1, read on the forward strand.
AAAAAGGAACTCTTCTGCATCCTCTGTATCGGTCGCAATGGCATCGGTGCGCTTGTTACCCGTGTATCTATGCGCTTATAAACGCTGCAGCTTGTTTCTATGCATTGGGCTAAGCATACAGAACTTAAAGGTATTGCTGCAGGCAGAGAGCGACAGCCACAGCGATATTGCCGTCAGCCAGGGTTTACTGTAATGCCCTAGCTTCTGCCGTGAGGAGGTGAACAGGCACCCCGCAATATCGTAAGTTGATCACGGATCAGCAGTTCAGCATGTGTTATTCGCATTTTAGTGCAGAAAGCATTAAGAGAGGAGCGGATCAAGTATGGATTGCTTTATGGGTACTATCTTGCCGTGGCCCATCCCGTATGAACCGATGGGCTGGATGTTCTGTAATGGCCAGACCCTGAGGATCCAGGAAAACACGGCGCTCTATTCACTGATCGGAACCACCTACGGTGGAGACGGGGCGAGCACTTTTTGCCTGCCAAACCTGCAGGGGCGCATTCCTCTGGGAGCGGGGCAGGGACCGAATACGGCTTATACGATGGGACAATCCGGCGGCGTGGAAACGGTGACGCTCACGGCCGGACAGATGCCCGCCCATACACATTCGATTGCTGCCAGCAGCGATGCCGCAAGTATCGATGCTCCCGGGCCAAACGTCTACCCGGCGCAGGCGGCCTATAGTAGAGAGCCTGTAGAATCCTATGCCAGCACCAGCAATACCACACTGCCGCCCACCGGAGCAAACGGCGGGAACCAGCCCCATGAAAACAGGCAGCCATACCTGGTTCTGAATTACATCATTTGCGTCTCAGGAATATACCCTGTCAGGCAATAGGGGCGGGGAATACCTGATGTCCTTCCCCGCGGTCGATGATGTGGCTGGCCCGGCGACATAATTGGCAGGCAACATGATCGCAGGCAGTAGCGTCATATAATGTTTTAGCAAGCCCTGATCGATGAAGGCGGAAGTCAAAAGGGGTGTTGGCGGTAGATGGGGGAGACCGGGCGGATAACCTTGCGCTTGGCAGATGAGGCCGACGAGTCCTTTGACTTCCGCCTCTTCGTCGCCGGCCGGCCGGAACTGGCATGGATAGACGGCCTGGACGGGGAGCAGCGGTTGCGGCTCCTGCGTCAGCAGTTCCATTGCCAGCGTGAATCGCTGGCGAGAACATATCACGGCATGGAAAGCAACATCGTCTGCCTGGAAGGAGAGCCGGTGGGAAGGCTCCTCATCCACCGCGGGGAGAGGGAATTTCGCATCCTTGACGTCACCCTGCTTCCTGAATACCGCAGCAGGGGCATCGGGGGAACGCTGCTCGCCGGTATAGCGCGGGAAGCTGCCGGCGAAGGCAAGCCGGTAAGCATCCAGGTGGCCTGGTATAACCGGCGCGCCCGTTCCTTGTACGAGAGGCTCGGCTTCACCGCGGTCAGGGATACGGGCGTCTATTGTGAAATGTGCTGTGCGCCCAGCGTGGCCGCCCGGGAATGATGATCGTCACCGGGGAGATTGCCGGGTGCTGCCACCAAAGTCTGGGCAGGTCAGGAAACTGGAAGGCGGGGTGAAAAAATGAAATGGCGAGCGGTTTGTACGGCGTTAGGCAGAACGATGATCCCTCTTGTCGGGTTGGTTCTGTTGTTGACCGTCTTCAGCGCCCAGGCGTTTGGGAGCAACTATATCTATTACTCCGAGAATTCTCCGAATAAAGATGTCAAGAGGATCAATGATGATGGCGCCACCGGATCTATGACAATCGATGGTTCTTTTTTGAACTCTGCTCAAGGCGTGGCGGTCGACCCCGCGCATGGCTATGTGTATTATTCTGATACCTCGGCGGCAAAGATATACAGGACAGATCTCAACGGGGGCAACAAGACTACATTCTTGAGTAGTGTGTATGCCAACAGCATTGCCGTCAACCCCAACGGCTATATCTATTTTTCCGAGGGTAATCCGAATTATGATGTGAAGAGGGTCAACCGGGACGGCAACGGACTTACGACTATCTATTATGTTGCAGGGACATCAAGCAGCCCTAAATGCGTGGCGGTCGATTCCACCAACGGCTGCCTGTATTATTCCGATACGTATCCATCGGTCAAGACCATATTCAGGGCAAATCTGGACGGGAGCGGCGCTATGGCATTCCTTCCCGGGGTGTGTGCCAACAGCATCGCCGTCGATCCCAGCGGTTATATCTATTTTTCCGAATCTACTAATCCGAATTATGATGTGAAGAGGGTCAACCGGGACAGCCCCGGATCTCCAACGACTATCTATACATCAGGTTCCGGCACCCCTCAGGGCGTGGCGGTCGACCACGCCAACGGCTTCATGTATTATTCCGATCCGTATTCAGCAGTCAAGACAATATTCAGGGCGAATCTTGACGGGATCACTGGTGCCACGCCATTCTTGACAAATACGTATGCCAATGCCATCGCTATTTGTCCGGCACCGCCGTCGCCCCCGACCGTGACCGCCGCCGCCACCAACACCACCGGCAACACCGTCACCGTCATCTTCAGCAAGACCATGGCCACCCCGCCCGCAGCGCCGGCCGGCTTCACCGTGAGCGCCGGCGGCAGCGTGACCGCTGTCGCCCTGAACAGCGATCACACCAAATACGACCTGACCCTGGCCAGCAGCGTGGCCTATGGCCAGACGGTGACCCTGAGCTACGCCGCTGGCAGCGGCGTGCAGTCTAGCGACGGGGGAGTCCTGGTTGCCTTCTCCGGCCAGACGGTCACCAACAACGTCCCGCAGCCCACAATCGGTTCCTTCAGCGACGTCAATACCTCCTGCAGCTACTTCGATGCCAACCATACCACCGTCTACATCAAGGGTGCCGGCTTTGCGGCTAACACGCCCTGCCATATCGCCTATTACGACGGGAGCGACAAGATCGTAACTTCCGACGGAACCACCTCCGGGGCTGATGGCAGCCTGTCCGACGCTCTTTTGCTGACCGGCAGGACCAGCGCGGTTACGGGCGCCTGGCACGTAGCAGCCTACCAGGATGCTGTCGCCTCCCCGCCTGACACTTACAGCGACACCGGCCCTCATATGCTGACCAGCGTTGGTTTCACCGTGGAGGACAATGCGATCCCCGAGTTCCCGGCCGGCATATCTCTGCTGGTGGTGGCAGTGATCTGCGGCCTGATCTACCGGTGGAGGAGAGGGAAAAGGTTGGCCACCGCTTAAAGGGCATAACTCCTTATAGTCTACTGGTAAGGGTGGATACGACTGGGAAAGGGGGATGAGGCCGGTATGGAGGCTGCAGAGAATGCTGGGGGCGCGGGTTTCAGGATGACGCCCCTGAGCCTGGTATACATCCTGTCGCTTTTGGTCCTGGGAACCCTGCTGGCGCTGACCCTGTTCCGCCCCCTGGCTGCCGGAAGGGAATACCCCACCGTCCAGAAGGAGCAGTTGCTGCAGACTCCAAGCGGCTGGGTGGTCCAGTTTGACCTGGTCAACCCGTCTGCTCAGGATATACACTACACGATCAGGACGGCGCTCGACGGGGAGCGCCCCTACCAGGAGCCGGTGCTGGTGCGTGCCGGCGGCGCCTTCACCTACAGCCAGCAGATCCCGGCGCAATCGGTCACTGCCGGGGTGTTCAGGGTAACGATCGACAGCGACCGGAATGCGGCTCCCTTTAATGAGGCCTTTTACTTGAAATGAGATTCCCCTGGAGTCAGGGCGCATAATGCCATTGAACATGAGATGGCAGAGTGAGGATAGACAACATGGATGAGCAATGCCTTCTTCAATCTAGCATTGAATATCGGGATTTGAACATCGAACCGGGGAACCTGCCGGAGCATGACGGGGAAGCCCTTGGTCAAGCGCAAACCGGCGCCAGCATTCTCCCGGCTGCCCTGCTGATCGCCGGAATCATGGCGGCCGTCGCCCTGTCGGAGTACATCTTCGCTTACCGGAACGTGGGCTACGGCATCCTGATAGCCCTGGTCCTGGCCACCCTGCTCTATGTCTTCCTGGCGCTGCGCCCGGCGCAGGATACTCTGAACGCCTGCATCTCCTCCCTGGTGCTGGTGCCCATGTACATCCTGTTCACCTCGTCCCTGCCCTGGTTCTTCATCCTTCAGGACTACCTGCTGCCGGCAGTCTACTCCTGCATCATCTTCCTCTGCCTGTGGCACATCTACCAGAAAAACCTGAGCCTCGGGCGGCTGTTTGGCAGCTTTCCGTCCGGCGGCAGGCTGGTCCGCTACCTGTTTCTTGGCACCGGCCTCGGCGTCTGCACCGGCCTGTGCGAATACCTGATCCTGAGGCCGGCTCCTTCCTACCCCAACTTCAGCGTGGGACAACTGCTCCTGAACCTGATCTACATGATCGCCTTCGTCGCCCTGGGGGAGGAGCTGCTGTTCCGGGCACTGATCCAGAGCGATCTGTCCCGGCTGTTCGGCGGGCGCTGGGGCCTGGTCTCCGCTTCCATCCTGTTCAGCATCATGCACCTCACCTGGCGCTCGGTGCCCGAGCTGTTCTTCGTGTTCATCGCCGGCCTGCTCTTCGGCTGGCTGTATGTCCGGTCCAAGGGCCTCTATCTGCCGATGCTGGTGCACGGCATCAACAACGTCGTCCTGATGGCGGTCTACCCGTACCTGATCCACTGGAAGCCATTCTAATCTGTTAGTGCGAGGGAGAGGATACCGATGACAGAAAGAGCAGGCAATAAGATCATCCTGAAGCTGGCCATGGTCTGGCTGGGCATTATCCTGCTGGGCGCCTTCTGGCTGACCGTCAGGGCGACGGCGTCCCCGGTCAGCATCACCGTGCTGCCGGAGACACCGCGCCGGGGCGAGCCGATCATCGTCACCTTCCAGTTAAACAACCCGCACCCGGCAAGCCAGGTCATCTCCTATCAGTTCCTGTCCGGAGACAAACTGGTCAAGGAGGGCCAGGCGCCACTCGACCCCCTGTCCAGCATGAGTTTCCGGTACACCTACCCGTCGCCGGTCAACATCGGGGAGCGGGTCAGTTTTACGGTCCGGTCCTCCGAGAACGGTACGGACAACTCCGAGAAAACGGTGACGGTGCCGCCCTTCCCGCCCCAGGTGGCCAGCAGCTTCGTGGCCTTCGCCTCTTTCTCCACCACCGTCATGAGTTCCATGGCCACCGCCCCCTACTACAAAAGCAGCTTTGCCGGCACGGCCACTGCGCTCAACACTGGCCTTGTCATCTCCGTCTTCCTGATCCTGCTGCTGATCTTCCTGGAGTTGGCGGGTGCCGCCTCCGAGGACGCCGGCTCCGTCCAGGGCGGGCGGGCTATGCTGCTGCAACGCTTCCGGCTGCAGTTCTCCACCCTGACCTGGATCCTGCTTATCATCTTCATCGCCATGGTCTTCACCAAGATCGCCATGGTGCTGAGCGCCGGTTAACGGCATCCAGCACTGCCTGCAAAAGATCCGGGCGGCAGGGACAGCTATAGATGACACAGGAGAATGCCGATGGCTCCCATGAATATGGAACAATTCTTAAAGCTCCCCAAAAAGACCAGGCTGCTTGTTTGGGCATGCCTCAGCCTGGCGGCGATAGTTTTGCTGCTTTCCGGGGCAGACTGGCCACAGATTGCCGCCGTTCTCAATCCGGTTTACATATTCAATTTCCACCTGGCCCCCTGGGGAGTGCTCGGTCTGTGCATCCTGGTCTGCTATGTCAAACGGGGAGCGATACGAGCCGGCATGGAGACTGCGCCTACGGTTCCTTATCTGATTGCCGGCCTGGCCCTGTTCAGTGCGGCCTTTTTCATTCCCCTGTCTGATCCCTTCTTTCTGCTGCGCCTGCTCACAGCCGTGGTGGGGCTATTCGCCGCCGCCTTCGGGCAGGGGGCGCTCATCCCCATCGCCCTGCTGCTCTCCTATGCTTTTGCCGTCACTGTTCCCGTCCTGATCAATACCTGCCTGGGGCCAAGCTATGCCATGACCGCTGTCACGCCGGTAGCCTGGCTGTTTCATCTCTTTAACCTGCATATTCAGGTAAGCGGCCAGGTGTTTCGCTTTCTCCAACCGTCCGGACAGCCCCTGGCCGTGTTGGTGGCGGGCGCCTGCGCCGGCCCGGCCACGATGTCCGTATTTGTAGTCATCTTCACTCTGATGATGATCGACCGTACGCTGCCCCGGTCGGTGGCCTTGCCGATTTTCCTATTCGGAATAGCAGGTACCTGGCTACAGAATGTCGTCAGGATCGTGATCATTCTCTGCGCCGGCTATTTCCTGGGGAAAAGAGCCCTGGATATAGCGCATTACTATACCGTATACATACTTTTTCCGCTGTGGTACCTGCTCTTTGCCGGCATCTATTTCCAATGCGACCGGAATAACATGGGCTAACGAATTTAACTGGCGGGCGACCCTGTCTGCTGCTCTCTCCACGGCGTTAACCAGGTACGGGATACTGTTGACACCAGCCCATGCACCGCCGGACTGCCCCTGCCCCTCAGCCAATCCGCCGAGATTGGCGCTGCCGTCTACAAACATGTATACAGAAGGTTTTTGATCAAGGTCCCTACATGCGTATATAATGAGTGCATGTACCAGGATCTAGCGCGTCTCCCCCTTGCTATATGGCAAGCCTCATGCGAGGGCGCGTCAACAGACCCCTATCCATAAAACAAAAGCAACGGTTATTTTGCACCAGGCTGATAAAGCTAAAATGAAATTGGCAGGTATGATCAATGAAGAATATTCTTGATTTAAACCTCAGCGCCTTAAAGGGTTGGATGAAAGCCAATAATGAGAGGGAATTTAGGGCCAGGCAGGTATTTGATTGGATATATCAAGGAACGTGGAGCTTTGAGGCAATGACCAATATTCCCAAAACTACTCAACGTAAATTAACAGAGCATTTTTATATTGAAATACCTGAAGTAGTTCAGATGTATGATTCTCAACTCGAAGCCACTCACAAGTTATTGTTAAAATATCGTGACGGCAACGTGATCGAAACTGTTGTTATGGAGTATGGCTACGGCAACTCCATCTGTCTTTCCACTCAGATTGGCTGTAGAATGGGATGCAAATTTTGTGCCTCTACTGTGGGGGGATTGGTTAGAAATTTAAGTTGTGGTGAAATAATAGGTCAGATACTTAGAGCGCAAAAGGAGATAGGAGATAGAATATCACATGTGGTGCTCATGGGAAGTGGAGAGCCCCTTGATAACTACGATCATGTTGTAGAATTTATCAGCATCATCAATTCAGATTACAGCCTGAATATAGGGCAGCGGCGTATCACATTATCCACTTGCGGCATAGCCCCTAAAATAAGAGCGCTGGCGGAGATGAACCTGCAAATAACCTTGGCTGTCTCCTTACATGCGCCTGATGATCATTTGCGCAGGACAATGATGCCAATAGCAAATAAATATTCCATAGCTGAAATAATAGATGCCTGCAGGTATTATATCGACACGACCAATAGAAGAGTCACCTTTGAATATGCCATCATAGATGGTGTCAATGACAGCAGGGAGCATGCCAACAAACTCGGCAATCTCCTCAAAGGATTGCTATGCCATGTTAATTTGATAGCAATAAATGAAGTGAGAGAAAATAATTTTAAGAGATCTTCTATCAGTAATTTAAGAATGTTTCAAAATATATTAATGGCAGCGGGAATAGAAACCACTATCCGCAAAGAAATGGGCGCGGATATTAATGCTGCTTGCGGTCAATTAAGAAGAAGCTACATCACCAATGCTCATATTTTGGCTGCCGGGAAAGCAACCAATGATGTCAGAGTGGATTTGCATATCCATACTACAGCGTCAGACGGGACCTGGAACCCCGGCCAGCTGCTGTCAAAGCTGCTGGAGGCGGGGATCTCCCTGTTTGCCGTCACGGACCATGATTCCGTGGACAACCTGGCCGAAACGGCCATGATGGCCAGGGAACACGGCTTGGGGTTCATACCGGGAGTAGAGATCAATACCACTTACCGGCACAAGAATTATCACTTGTTGGGGCTGGGGATCGACCCGGCCGCTCCGGAACTGCAGGCGCTGCTGGCAACAAACCGGGAGCTGACCGAGAAGATTGACGCCGACAGCATCGAGTATCTGGAGAGCATCATTCCGGATGTCTGCTATGAAGAATACCGGGGATATGCCAACCGCCCGGAGCGGGGAGGCTGGAAGGCTTTAAACTACCTGATCGACAAGGGGCTATGCAGCAACCATAGAGACTTTCTCCCTCTGTTCAAGGAATGGGGAAGCCCATTTGAGAGGCTGGTCTTTGCCTCTCCCGGCGCTGCGATCAGAACCATCGTCATGGCCGGAGGCGTGCCGGTGCTGGCGCACCCGGGCGCCAACTTTTATGGCAGGGATTATCAGGCCATCATTTCTTACATGGTCGATCAGGGAATCAGGGGCATCGAATGCTATCACTCCGAAAACGGGCCGGAGATCACCCGCTACTGTCTGGCGGTATGCCAGTCCAAAAACCTGCTGGTGACCGGCGGTTCGGATTGCCATGGCGATTTTGTTCCCGCCAGACGCCTGGGA
>JAHFCR010000127.1 GCA_023249405.1 Peptococcaceae bacterium
GTTTTAATCGGATAAAGCAAGGCAGAATCAGGAAGTGGACTTTCTGATGTTTCGAGAAGGGGATAGTACGCCCTACCGCTCGCTGCATCTCTGTGCATGCGCCAAAGGCTGGCAGTGCGGTAAAGTCATCGGAGACCGTGACTGCTCATGTATATAAAAGATGAGAGCGGGATGCGCGCAAGGATATCGGGCGAGTTGCGTGGAATTCTCTGTTAGTGATCGAGATGCAAGTAATCAGACATGAATTGGACGATGCCCATATATTGGCCGGCATGCACGGGGCGGAACTGAGAGGATGGAACTGTGGAAACTGGGATGGTGGAACAGCGGAGGCCAGGTCTGGCGCTCAAGCTGAAGCAGATATTGGCTAAAATAACTGTGAAGGAAGTAATCCCCTGGCTGTTTGCCCTATGCATCACCCTGGCCGAGATCCTGGTCAGTTTGGTCAATGTGCGCATGGGGATGCTGTTGCATGCCTTCCTGCTGGTCGCCCTGCTGATCCAGGCCAGCCTGTGCTGGTTCAGGGACAGCCGGGCTGTCGGCGCTGAAACTGAGGCCGGAACGGCTATGGAATTGCGGGGCACGCCCGGCTACCGTTTCTACCTGGCCCTGACACTGGCGCCGATCATCCGCATCATCAGCCTGGCCACGCCCATGTGGAACTTCCCGACGATGTACTGGTACCTGATCACCGGCGCTCCCCTGATCATCACGGCGTTCGTGATCATCGGGGTAGCCAGGTACAGGCCGGAGGAGGTGGGCCTGCGCCCGGGGCAGTTCTGGCAGCAGGCAGGTATCGCTCTTGCCGGCTTGCCGCTGGGATTTATCGAATACACGATCCTGCGGCCGCAGTCGCTGCTCCCGAGTGACAACATCCGGCTGCTGCTATTGGCCGGATTTATCCTGCTCGTATTCACCGGCTTTGCGGAGGAGATTATCTTTCGCGGCGTGATGCTCCGGGCAGCGGATGATTACCTGGAGAAGACTCACTCGCTGATCTTCGTCAGCTTCATATTTGCCGTGCTGCATATTATCCACTTCTCATTTCTCGACGTGGTGTTCGTGTTCGGGGTGGCGGTGCTGTTCACCTTCTTCGTGCGCCGCACCGGTTCCCTGCTGGGCGTATCTATCGCCCACGGGATCACCAACATCATGCTCTATCTGATCTGGCCCTTACTGCTGCACTGAATAATTTTTTTTCGACAAAATTATCGCAAAATTTAAATTAAATTATTATATTCAGAAGAAGGAGTTTTTTCTATCTTATAGAATTATTCTATAAACAGGGATAGTTTTGCCAATGAGAATATAAGGGACCATTTCCGAATAGTATATTTTCTGGGCAATAGCTGTATCCAAGAATCGATTGGAGGGATAAAAGTGATCAGTACCGTAGTTAGCACTGTGTCGACGGTTTCAACGGTGTCCACTGTCTCCAGCGTTACCACGGGAGCGGCCACGGTTACCGGGCTCGGGCTCATAGCCACGCTGGCGCTCATCGCGCTCCTGATTGTCAAGGAGCTGGCCGGGGCCAGGGTGGAGAGCATGGGCACAGCCGGAGCGATGACCGTATCGCGGGGTCTGGACCGGGTGTCGACGGTGGCCATCGTGCCATTGTTGATCATCTTCGGCTTCATCGTTGTCGTACAGATCATGGGAGTGTTGCATTAGCATCAGGATTGATCGGCAGATGAGAGGGGCCTCGATAGGATAGAAAGCCCTTCTGACAAGATAGGCCATATTAAAAAACCACCTTAATTGTATTTATGGGTGGTTTTTAAGGCTTACGAATTATTAGAAAATTCTATCATATTTTGTCGAATGGCGGTGTCCTTATTGCACATTGATTACGATATAGTCGTCGTGGGCGGCGGGCCGGCCGGATGCGCGGTCGCCCGCGATGTGGCCGCCGCAGGCTTCAGAGTGCTGGTGGCGGAGGAGCACACCGAGGTGGGGGAGCCGCTCCAGTGCTCTGGCCTGATCAGTGCCAGGACGCTGGATCTCTCCCGGGTCTCGCCCGGGGTGGTGCGGCGCCCGCTGCGCGGGGCGCGGGTGCATGCCCCGGGGGGTCAGACCCTCGATCTGACCGGCAAGAGGGTATACGCCCTGGCCGTCGACAGAGTGGCCTTCGATCGCGACCTGGCAGCCCAGGCGAGCGCTGCCGGGGCTGAATTGCGGACTGGCAGCCGGGTAGACTCCCTGGAGTATGTGCCTGGAGGTGTCAGTCTGCGCCTGTCGGGGCGGGAGGTGCGCTCCCGCCTGGTGGTCGGGGCCGATGGGCATAACTCCCTGGTGGCGCGTTGGCTGGGCCTGCCCGCCGCACCGGAACGGGTGCCCCTGTTTGCAGCCGAGGTGGAACTTCCCGGACGTGACGACCATGTGGTAGATCTCTTTGTGGGCCGTTCGGTGGCGCCGGGCTGGTTTGGCTGGGTGATCCCGACAGGGGACGGTACCGCCAGGGTTGGCGCCGGTTCGCTGCCGGGGGGCGGTGCGCCGCGGCCGCGGCGTCTCTTCGAACTGCTGCGGGAGATGTATCCTGGCATCTTCCAGGGTCTGCGGATCGTAAAAATGACCGGAGGTGTGGTGCCGGTCGGGCTGCGAGGCAGGACTTACGGAGATCGTGCGCTCCTGGTGGGGGATGCTGCCTGCCACGTCAAGCCGATCTCCGGCGGTGGCCTCTACCTGGGGCTGAAGGCGGCGGCCATCTGCGCCGGCGCCGCAACGGCGGCTTTGGCGGCGGATGATTGCAGCGGGGCTTTCCTGTCGCGCTACCAGCGAGCCTGGGAGTCGGCCATCGGTCCGGAGATCCGGTGCGGCCTGCACCACCGGGAAGTGTTCCTGGGGATGGGCGACCGGGAGATGGACGGCATCATCTCATTCTTCAATAATTCTTACTGGCGCAAGCTGATCCTCAAGTATGGCGACCTCGACCACCACTCGGTGATTGCGGACAGGCTCGCCCTGGCTCCTCCCTGGGCGCAGCGGTTCATGTACGGCGGACTGAAGACGCTCCTTACCGGCAGGGGCTCGGCATCCCTTTAGATCATTTTGGCGGCGGCCGATAGAATTGCTTTTTTCCGGCTGGCCTTGGCGTATTCGTACTCTTGCTGGGCGCGTACGGCGGTGTCCAGCGGCAGGTTGTTCCTCCGCAGTTCTGCTTTGAAATCATCCAGCACCGCATAGAACTGGGAGTCGCACTGCTTCTCCAGTCCGTTGCCCTCGGCGATGTATTTGCCGGCCAGAGCCATGACGGATATTTTCTTACCCTGCTTTTTGTCCGCCTGATATTCATTGTAGGCCGTGCCAACCAGGCCGCTCAGCCTGCTCTCGTAGCCCCCGGCCAGATTGCGCAGCCTGGTGACGTAGCGGCTCTCGATCTGCTGCTGGAGCTGATCCCCTGTGGATGGCACGCTCTCCCCGGGGGCGCCCGCGGTGCCTTCGGCGGTGCTCCCTGAATATTGACCGGTTGATGGCTGTGTTTGGGCGTTTCCCACGCCCGCTCCGGCGCCGGATTCAGTCGGCGGGTTTGCGCTTTCGGTGGAAGTGTGGGTCGGCCAGCCCGGCGCCGGAGGCGGGAACAACAGCGGGAGCAGGCCCAGGCGCCAGGCGCCGGCCAGGATCAGCAATGCCAGGCAGAAAATCGCCGCCACTGTTCCGGTGATCCATTTGAAGCGTCTGCTCATTATCTTCGGTCCCCGCTTTCCCCGATCTCCGGAGTATCAGGCAATACTCCGGTTAGCCCGCAGGCAACCCTGTCTTAAGGAGATTATAATATGGCGGGCCGGAAATTAACAGCGATGGAATTTGGCGGCAATGCGGATAGCGGTGCCAACTGGTAGGAAAAAACTCTGGAGATGGAGAAATTATCTCCAAGCGTCATTGACGGAAGAGCGGTGTTATATATTAATGAAGGGCCTGATTCTGAGCGGTGGCAGGAGGACGCGCCTCCGGGCTGGCCTGCAGCATTCCCAAGTAGTTGGCGCCGGTGACCAACAGGCCGATCCTGCACTTCGTGGCGGAGGCCCGTGGCCAAACTGGACGAGTCGCTGATGGCAGGAACAGCCGGGTGTTCAAGGACGGCCGGGTCAAGAGCGCCCTGCGCCTGTGCACCGGAGACGGCCGAGGTGATGATGTGGCCTTCGATTGGCTAACATGGGCTGGCTATTCGCCCGGCGCAGTGAATATTTGAGTATTGGAAATTTAGAAAATATTTAAAAAAAAGATAACTATTTTACAAGTATATAAAGGAAAAAATTTCTTGATGTAGAATGATATACTTTAAGGAAGTTTATTATGTTTTTGGATTGGCGCTAAAAATCTAAATCGATAAAGCCGCCCTTATAAAGCTGAGGGGATGAAAAGGAGAGGATCGTATATGAACCGGTTTAAGAGA
>JAHFCR010000128.1 GCA_023249405.1 Peptococcaceae bacterium
ATGACAAATGTTAGCAGCATAATATCTACCATTAAGAACGATGGTTATAGCTTTGTATGCCGTTATTACAATACAAATATTCCATCAAAAAACTTAACTTTATCAGAGGCACAGGCAATTGTTTGAGCCGCCCTATATGATCCAAAAGCTGATGTAATTGCCTGTCCAGGGATTGACGATTATAATGACCATATCATCTGGAGAGGAGAAGACGCCTCTGTATGTCGTGCTACTGTGCGACCAGAAGCACCAGAGACGTCCCATCTGGAGATATGATCATTTTAGCAAAATATGAGTTGATTGAGAACCCCGAGAAGAAGGGTGTTTTCCGTGAGGAGCGCGGAGCAGAACTTCTGTCCATGCTGCGGTGGCACGCTTAAGATTATAGGCAGCCGCCAGCGGAAGTTTATCAATAGCGCCGGGGACAAAGAGGTCCTGATCATCCGCAGGCTCCGTTGCTCTAGTTGCGGTAGGATTCATCACGAACTCCCTGATATCCTGCTCCCTTACAAACGCTACGGGAGCGAGAGCGTTGAAGCCGCCGTTAACGGGAACAGAGATCTTTGCGTGGCGGCGGACGAATCCACCATCGGGCGCTGGCGGAGATGGTTTTCGGAGAGGGCCAATTACCTCCTGGGCTGTCTGGCGTCGATAGCTTTCCGGTTGGACAAAGATGCTGTGGAATCAGTGATCCGTCTTCCCAAGTCCGTGCTCCGGAGGATCTGGCATTACGTCGGGGACGCCCCCGGCTGGCTGGCGAGAGTTGTCCGACCGATAGCAAATTCAAATTTATGGCTGCATACCCGTTCTGCGTTCTGTCCATAAGGGGCTGGCTGTACACTCATGCTGCAACCTGAAATTCAAGGGAGGGGAACAGCATGAAAGACCAGCGTAAGGCCGAAGAGATTGCCGAGCAGCGGGTGCAACTGATATCGCCGCTGCTGATGGAGAACCTGGACGCTGCCCAGGCAAGAGAGATCAGAAACCGGATCTGTGAACAGAACGGGATATCCGATCGTACCCTGCGCCGATATCTGGACCAGTACCGGTCCGGGGGGTTCGGTGGGTTGAAGCCCAAGGATAAGAGCCGGCGCCGGCGGGATGATCCCATCCCGCAGGGCATCCTGGAGCAGGCCATCCTGCTGCGCCGCCAGGTGCCCCGCCGCAGCATCGCTCAGATTATTCAGATCCTTGAATGGGAAGGCCTGACTGAACCGGGACAGATCAAGCGCAGCACCCTGCAGGAGAAGCTGGCCGAAAGAGGATACAGCACCCGGCACATGCGGATGTACGCCGAGACCGGTACGGCTGCCCGTCGGTTTCAAAAAAGGCGCCGCAACCAGCTATGGCACTCGGACATCAAGTTCGGCCCGTATCTTCCCATCGGCAAGGATGGGAGCAAGAAACAGGTCTACCTGGTGTCCTTCCTGGACGACGCCACCAGATTCGTCCTGCACGGAGAGTTCTATCCCGTGCTGGATCAGGTGATCGTCGAGGACTGCTTCCGCCAGGCTATTCAGAAATTCGGGGGACCAACTGCCGTCTACTTCGACAATGGCAGCCAGTACCGGACCAAGTGGATGTCCCGGGCCTGCGCCAAGATGGGGATCAGGTTGCTCTATGCCCGGCCCTATTCTCCGGAGGCTACCGGCAAGGTGGAAAGGTTTAACCGGGTGGTGGACTCCTTCCTCGCTGAAGCCGCCCTGGAGAAACCGCAGTCCCTGGACAGGCTCAACGAACTGTTCTGGGTCTGGCTGGATGAGTGTTACCAGAACAAGCCGCACTCCGCTTTGGAGAACAACATGAGCCCTGCCGCCGCCTACCGGAGCGACAGCACTGCCATCAGATTCCTGGATGCCGAGACCATCACATCTGCCTTTCTGCACTGCGAGAAAAGGATGGTCGACAAGGTGGGCTGCATCAGCTTCGAGAGCAGGAAGTACGAGGTCGGGCTGAATTTCATCGGCTGCAAGGTAACTGTCGTATTCGACCCGGCCGATATCAGCGAACTGACCATTGAATACGAGGGGCATGCCCCCTGGAAGGTCAGACAGTTGGTGATCGGAGAGAGAGTTGGAGAACGTCCGCATCTGCCCGATCACATGCTGTCCGAGAATGCCGAATCATCCAGGCTCCTGGCTGCGGCGGCAAAGAAGAGCAAACAGAGGAAAGAGCAACTGGCGCCGGCCGTCTCCTACCGGGCGATCCGCAAGGAGGAGGGCGACGATCATGTTTGAGGAATTCTACGGGCTTGCCCGGACACCGTTTACACGGGACATTCCCACTGATCAGCTTTACTTGTCGATCACGCTGGAGGAGACGCTGAGCCGCCTGGAGTATGCCGCCCAGCGCCAGTTATTCGCCGTCGTCACCGGCGACTGCGGCACCGGCAAGACCACCACCGTCCGCCGGTTCAAGGAATCACTGGATGAGGCGAAGTTCCTGGTGTTGTACCTGGCGGATTCCCGGTTGACACCCCGTCATTTCTACAAGGGATTGCTGGATCAGCTCGGCTGCGAATCGAAGTTCTACCGGGGAGACGCCAAGCGCCAGTTGCACCACGAGATCGAACTGATGAAAGGTATCCAGCATCTACAGCCGGTGGTAGTGGTTGATGAGGCGCACCTGCTGGATCGGGAGATGCTGGAGGAAGTGCGATTCTTGTTGAACTATAAAATGGATGCCGAGAGCCCCATGGCCCTTATTCTCGTCGGCCAGAGTGAGTTTTGGGAGAAGCTGCAGTTACATGCCTACGCCGCCATCCGACAGAGGATCGATCTCCAGTGCAAGCTACCGCACCTGGACCGATCCCAGGTCGGTGAGTACATAAAAAGGCACCTTGCCTATGCCTACGCCGATAATGATATTTTTTCGGATGGCGCTGTCGATGAGATCTATCGCTTCTCCAGCGGCGCCGCCAGACTGGTCAACAAAACCTGCACCCATTGCCTGATCTATGGGGCGCAAAATGGTCGCCGGATCATTGACGACCACATGGTGAAACTGGTTGTGCAGGGAGAGCTGTCTTGATTCTCTCCCGCTCAGGGAATGTAAAATGTCATAGAGCGGTTGAGTCTCTATCCATACAAAAGGGGGCGGAGATTTGGACACTGGAATTATTGTGCGTAATGGGAACCCAACGGATTATGAGACTATTATTAGTGTCATGCCCATGTGGTGGGATGGCCGTGATTTGACCCACATGATCATGAAGCTTTTCTTTTATCATTTCCAGGATACTATTTTTATCGCTGAAAAAGAGGGTGAAATAGTAGGTTTTCTTATTGGTTTCTTATCGCAATCCGCCGCGAATGAGGGATACATTCATTTTGGAGGGATTCATCCTAATTATCGTAAAACTGGTCTGGGACGAGCACTTTGCCAGAGGTTTTTTGATGAATGCAAGAAGCACGGGCGAAATGTGATACGTTCATGTACATCTCCAATTAACAAACAATCAATTGCATTTCATCACCACATGGGTTTTGAAATTGAACCAGGGGATTCCGAGATTGACGGTTTGCCAGTGACAACCAACTATCATAGAAAGAACGATCCTAAGGTGCTTTTTAAAAAGATCTTGAATACATGAGAAGATTTATTGAAGCTGTTGATGCAATTTAAAGAGTTCTATCTCAAGAGTTCTATTTCACTTCCTGTGGTTTTTAATTGCATACCGGTCAACAATCCCGTCAAGTTACGGACAACAAACACCGGCTATTTCTGGACAATATGCACCAACAGTAACACTCTGGGTACCTACACGATCCTGTAAATAATCAAATTCATAACCAATTCCATCTTCCGGATTCTTAATTTCAAAATCTCTTATCATCCGCAGGATATCTAACAAACCTTTTTCCAGCCTATTTGATTCCAAGCCATCGTCTCCCTTCACCGTTTCCCCCATACTTCGGCAAAAGGAAGCCTTTTCCTGCTAAATATTTCACATAAAATATTTTTCTCCCATCCATGCCAGAAAGGAAAACCCCTCATTTTGTAGAAATATGTCATCATGGGTAACATTTTCTAGGAAAGGAGGGGTGGCAATGAATATGATACCTGTCAACTCTAGTGATTTAGCTGCAGTTGGATATGATGCTGCAACGTCTACTTTAAGAATAAGTTTTAATTCTGGCGGTCTTTATGAATATTACAACGTACCTTCACACATACATCAAGGATTAATGTCTGCACCATCTCATGGCAAATATTTTCATCAACACATCAAAGACGTTTACGCCTACAACCGTCTGGCCTAGTCAGTAACAATCAATAAAATAGCCGGGCCAGTCCCCTCAACCTTCTTTACACCCACTCCTAATGCATATTCTTCATACGGCTCAGCTATCAAGCGCTCCACGCCTTCACG
>JAHFCR010000129.1 GCA_023249405.1 Peptococcaceae bacterium
GGAAAACCCCACTTCCGCTAACACCGGGTTGCCGGCTCCAGTCATTTCGTTCCTTTCGCCCAACCCTTGGTCCGTCACACCGTTTGCTGAGGAGCGCAAACGGTGCGCCAGCCCTTCGGGTTCGGCAACCCGGAGACGTTAACCGAAAGGCAGCCAAAGATCAGAGCACGGCCATCCCTGGCCGCGCAAAAACCTATTCCACCAACAACCGATGCACGACATGGATGAGATAAGACCCGGTCAATCGATTGAGTTGTTGAAAGCGTTACACATCCTCACTCGTGACGGGAAAATGAACCAGGATAGCCGGCGTAAGCTCAAGCAGGTATATCACCTATACCAATTCATTGAACCGCTGCTTGATGAAGTTCGACAAGCGCATCCTGATATTCAACTAGTGGACCACGGAGCTGGGAAGTCCTATCTGGGATTCATCCTCTACGATCTGTTTTTCAAAGAGCTAACCGGAAATTCCCATATCTATGGCATTGAAGCGCGAGAGGAGATGGTCGCAACGTCTCAGGACTTGGCGAACGAACTTCATTTTCCCGGCATGTCTTTTCTGAATCTGTCGGTAGCCGCATCGATTGAGACCGATCAACTGCCGCGAAAGATCGATGTGGTAACGGCACTTCATGCGTGCGATACAGCCACCGATGATGCGATTCATTTTGCCTTGAAGAGACAGGCGAGGTTCATCGTTCTGGTGCCTTGTTGTCAGGCAGAAGTCGCTTCGCTGCTCAACAGGAACAAGGCTACAGGTCTGTCCCCAGATCCCTTGACAGAGATTTGGCGCCACCCGCTGCATACGCGGGAATTTGGCAGCCACATCACGAATGTGTTGCGCTGCCTTCAACTGGAAGCGCATGGCTATCAGGTCAGAGTGACGGAGTTGGTGGGTTGGGAGCACTCGTTGAAAAACGAGTTGATTATTGCTAGCAACCGAGCGCTGCCGGGCAGACGTGCAACTGAACGTTTGAATGGGCTGCTGCAAGCGTTAGGGCTTGAAGGGTTGTGTCAGCGGTTCTTTACCTCATGATCCGAAGACACCGGGCTTGCATCCATGCAAGCCCGGTGAGGCTGCCCTTCGGCTAACACCGGGTTGCCGGCTCCGTTCGCTACGCTCACTCCGCCCAACCCTTGCCCGGTCACGGCATTTGCTGAGGAGCAAAGGCGCAAATGCCGCGCCCAGGACTGCGGGTTCGGCAACCCGGAGACGTTAGGCAAAAGCCGGCCCAAAGACGCGGCGCATTCTGCGCCGTTAGGATGTGTAAGACAATAACTGATTGATTTAATTAGGGTGTAAGACTATCTTTGCTTCATGGATCTCAAGACCTTGCACACGAAGTTTGCCGGTCTGTCCCCGGCATTGACTGAACGGTCTCGGCGACTGTGGGCAGCAACCGAAGCCATGGCCGTGGGCCACGGCGGCATTGCCCTGGTGGAACGGGCCACCGGGATTTCTCGGGCAACGATCACGCGTGGGATTTCGGAGCTGCAATCGGGTACGCCGGTGCCGTCGGGTCGCATTCGTCAACCGGGTGGGGGTCGCAAGGCCAAAGTCGAAGAAGATCCTACCTTGGCGGCAGATCTGGAGGCATTGGTGGAACCAACGACCGCGGGAGACCCCACCTCGCCGTTGCGGTGGACCTGCAAGAGTCTGCGCACCTTGGCAGCCCAGTTGCAGGCCATGGGACACCAGGTTAGTCATCAGTTGGTGGGCGAACTGTTGGTCGCCAGCGGCTACACCCTGCAGGCCAACCGGAAAACCCGTGAAGGCTCTGCGCATCCCGACCGCGATGCG
The DNA here is from genome assembly GCA_023249405.1 of Peptococcaceae bacterium. GTDB lineage: Bacteria > Bacillota > DSM-12270 > Thermacetogeniales > Thermacetogeniaceae > Palsa-1188. The sequence goes on from JAHFCR010000129.1 coordinate 1,805, forward strand.
CAGTTTTGCTACCTCAACGACCAAGTTTGCCAGTCCCACCACGAGGGGCAGCCGGTCATTTCGGTGGACACCAAGAAGAAGGAATTGGTGGGGGACTTCAAGAATGGTGGCCGCCAATGGCGGCCCAAAGGGAACCCGGAGCCGGTGCGGGTGCATGACTTTGTCATTCCAGAACAAGGCAAGGCGATCCCCTACGGAGTTTATGACCTGCATCGCAACGAAGGCTGGGTCAGTATCGGTATCGATCATGATACCGCCCGTTTCGCCGTCAACACCATTCGCCGATGGTGGAAAGTCATGGGGCGCCCCGCTTACCGGCAGGCGAACTCGCTGCTGATTACGGCCGATGCGGGCGGTAGTAATGGCTCCCAGCGACGCCTGTGGAAATGGGAATTGCAGCAGTTTGCCAACCGCACCGGGCTGGAGATTACCGTCTGTCACTTTCCCCCAGGCACCAGCAAATGGAACAAAATCGAGCATCGACTGTTTTCCCACATCGCCATGAACTGGCGCGGTAAGCCCCTGGTCAGTCTGGCTACCATCGTCAGCTTGATTGGGGCGACTACCACTCAAAATGGCTTGCGGGTACGCGCGGAAGTAGACCCTGGACTTTACCCAACGGGGGTGAAGGTCACCGCCCAGCAAATGGAAACCATCAACATTGAGCCCCACACCTTCCATGGCGAGTGGAACTACACCATCCGCCCCAATTGATCAATACTCAATACCCCACCTGTTTCCTGACAAGCCCTTAGAAAGCTAATCTGGGAAAAGCTCCAGGGCCTAGACTTCAGACAACAGATCGGGCCGTACGAGTTTACTGACTACTCCATAGACCCCGGAATCCAACGATTCTATTACGATGCTATAGATTCATCTTCAACAGTTCTTATGCGCGGTCTCTCCTGCCTTATCAAAAGCCAGGTCATCAACACCAATGTTCTTCTAATAGAAGAGGCCGCACTCTTGGTATTCATTTCACTGGAAGCCGCTCTCAAGATCATCCATGGTCGGCTGAATTTGTACTGGTTCAGTGTCAATTGGAATTTTCGGGGTCGGCGCTAAGCTATAGATTGGCAGCCTGTTTGAGGTGCTCCGGCGATGCGCTTTGCGCCCGGTGGAGCTGAGCCTCGATGAGTTTCTGCTTGCGCTGCTGCAAAATGAGGGTGTCGCGACCTTGGAGCTTGTCCACGGGTGCCAGGTAGCCGATGGCACTATGGAGCCGATGGTGATTGTAGGTGTGGATAAAGGCGGCCACCACCCTCCGGGCTTCCTCGACCGAACCGGGGGTCTTGGGCCGGATGCACTCTTTTTTGAGCGACTGATGCCCCCGTTCGATCTTGCCGTTGCTTTGGGGATAGAAGGGTGAGGTTCTGACAGGGGTCATGCCACAGCAGCGGATAAATTCCTTGAAGTCTTTGGCGATAAACTAGGGGCCGTTGTCGGAGATGATCCGCGGGTGGACCCCGGGAAAAAGCTCCTTGGCACGCTGGAGGATGATTTCTACGTCGGCGGTGGTCATCTGCTGGCGAATCTCCCCGTGGACCACCTAGCGGCTATAGCCATCCAAGACCGCGCACATCTAATAGCAGGTCCCCCAGATATTGAGGTAGCAGATATCCACATGCCAGTGCTGATGAGGACCCCGCGGTTGCTCAAAACCCTGGCCTTTCCTGGAAGGTGCCGTTGACGCCCGGGCCAACAACCCCGCCCGGCTCAGGACCCGATAGACGCTGCTGGGGCTGACCGCCACCACCTTTTCATCCAACATCATGAAGGTCAACCGGCGATATCCCTCTTGCGAGTGCTGAAGATAGTAGTCCCGGATCGACTGCTTTTCCCAGTCCAACAGCCAAAAGGTCCGCGGACGGGGGGCCGGAGGCACCGGGGTCAGCCCCCGGCGCCTCTGCCAGTGGTGATACTTGCTAGGCCGCAACCCCAACCAGCGCAACAATTGACCAAGCCCCAATCCGGTGCGGCGATGCCAATACTCAATAAAAACCAGGACTTCCTCGCGAAGCGCCGGGGCGAGCCATTGCCCGGTTAAGGGACCCCAAGCGTTTTTTTTAGCCGCAGGTGCGCTTCCAGCACCTCGGAAAGCACCTCGTTCTTCTGGCTCAACTTGGCCTCCAGGGCCGCAATCTTCTTCTCCTGCTGTTTCTCAATCGCCGATTGCTGCTGCTGGAACGCCGAGGCACCATGCCCAAAAAACTCCTTCTGCCAGCGGTAAAACACCGTCGGATGCAGGCCATACTGATCACACAGTTCTGAAACCGGCACTTCCTCCAGCAGGTGACGCTTCAGAATCGAGACCTTTTCCTGTGGAGTATACTGCTTCCGCTGCTCGGACATAAAAACCTCCAGGGGTGAGCTGGTAATCTATAGCTAACGCCAACCGGAGAAAATTCCAATTCCCTCTGAAGCATAACAAATTAGTGTCTAACCCCATGGGCGAAGGAGACTCAAGATCATGTCACCAGCAGCAGCCCAAATAGCACCAACCGTCGCGGACCAGTCGATCCCGCGGCAGGCCCAGCCCTCTTCTTCGGC